>NZ_JAHC01000016.1 GCF_002924625.1 Petrotoga sibirica DSM 13575
ACCCTTGCTTGCTCCATCTGCTCGATTATGGGCTCCTGGGATTCTATAGCTGTGACTATTTGATTGAATGTGTTTTTGAATTGTTCAAATATGCCTTTCATCTTGTTGAACATTTCAGTTGGTTCGTCTGAGGTTAGTCCATATTGCATAACCAAAAGTTGAGAATCCAATTCATTAAAAGCGTTTAAAATATTGTTTTTATCACCAAGAGATTTGGATGAAAAATACATGGAAGATAAATTATCTATATTATCCAATTTATTTAGTAAACTATTAGCATAAAAAACAAGGGTTGAAATATTATTTTCTTGGGCTAAGGTTTTAAACTCGGTAATAATTTGACGTAATTCATTGGATATATCTTTAAAATCTTGATTTACGAGTCTATTTTTTTCTTCGTTCAATTGAACAATTTGATTAAAATTACTTTCATACTCTCCTATCTTTGTGATTACGTTTTGCACAACTGTAGAATCGGTACTTTCACCTGTAAAGAAACTTTGAACTGTGTTGATATTTTGAGTAAAAGTTTCTTTTGTTTGTTCATCATAGTTAACTACATAGTCTTTGAAGGCTAAAGCTGCTCCAAAAAAGTTATTTTCTATTTCAGAGATTTGATTCGTTACCTCAGATAAATCCCTATAACTACCCAACCCATCGTTGGACCTTGCCAAAGAAAAAATATTGAAAAATATCGCTGCCCCAAATAAGACAAAAATTACAACGATAATTGCAATTATCCTTCCTCTTACGCTTTTGAACGACATAGAATTTTTCCTCCTTTATCTTCAATTATCTTAGGTATAATTATAATATAAAAAGGCAAAGAAAAGCAAATAAAAAGTTGTTAAGAATATTTTTTTATTTTTAATAGATATAATGCGAAATGAAAAATTAAAGATAATATATGGTATAATGGTATATAGTATAATTAAAGAAGAAGGAGGAGGAGGCAGATTATGCAATATAACAATTTAGGTAAGGCGGGTATAAAAGTAAGTGAGATTTCATTCGGATCTTGGCTAACTTTTGGAAACCAACTAGATACAGAAGGGGTTAAATCGTGTTTGCGTACCGCTTATGAAAACGGCGTTAACTTTTTTGACAACGCAGAAGCCTACGCTAATGGTCTTTCTGAATCTCTAATGGGAATGGCAATCAAAGAGTACAAAAGAGAAGATCTTGTAATTTCCACAAAAATATTTTGGGCTGGAAAAGGCCCAAACGATAGAGGGCTATCAAGGAAGCATCTTTTAGAAGGAACTTGGAACTCTCTAAAAAGGCTACAAGTTGATTATGTGGACCTTATATTTTGCCATAGGCCAGATCCTACAACCCCCATTGAAGAAACGGTATTCGCAATGGATTATATAATAAGAAACGGTTTAGCTCTTTATTGGGGAACTTCTGAATGGAGTGCGGAGCAATTGGAAGAAGCTTATCTAGTAGCGGATAAAAGGAATCTTATTCCGCCCACAATGGAACAACCTCAATACAATATGTTAGTTAGAACCAAAGTTGAAAAAGAATTTAAACCTCTTTATGAAAAACATGGATTAGGATTAACCACATGGAGTCCGTTGGCCAGTGGGGTATTAACCGGAAAATACAACGATGGAATCCCCCAAGACAGCAGACTTGCAAAATTTGAAAACTTACGAGAAGAGTTCGAAAAAGGCGGACTATTATCTCAAGAAAATATCGAAAAGGTCAGAAAATTGACAAAAATAGCTAACGATTTAGGCGCAACAATGGCTCAGCTTGCTATTGCCTGGATATTGAAAAATCCTGACGTTAGCACCGTAATTACCGGTGCAAGTAAACCAGAACAGGTGGAAGAAAATGTAAAGGCTTCTCAGATAAAAGAAAAACTTACAGACAGCGTAATGGAAGAAATTGAAAAAATTCTAAACAACAAACCCTTATAAAAATGATTAAAATCCCACCGAATTGGTGGGATCTTTTAACTTTCTTTAGCTTAAAGGACCTCAGACTTTGATTATGTCAAGCCACAAACATTGGAAATAGTTATATTTAAGACAATGCAACTCTTTTGTGTGCTTCTTCAGTGAATAGTTATCTGCTATTTCCTTTAAAAATGAAACTAAAAAAGTCCTTTTTTAAATATGTATAGCTAATCCTTCCACGCTTTCCTCTGCACCTAGGATACTTTCCGTTAAAGTTGGGTGAGGATGTATACTATCTGTTAGTTGCTCTACACTCATTCCATACTTTACAGCCAAAACTCCTTCCATAATCATATCTGTCGCGTTCGGGGATACAATAGTTACACCTAATACTTTTTTAGTCTCTTTGTCAGCTATTATCTTTGCAAAACCATCTCTCTCTTCCATAGTCCTCGCTCTACCGTTAGCAGATACAGGGAATTTTGAAATGATAACTTTTTCAGGATCAATTTCTTTTTCTTTTTGCCCAACAGTTGCTATTTCTGGGTTAGAGAAAATAATGTTTGGCACAGCACTGTAATCCATTTCCTTGGCTTCGCCTGCGATATTGTGGGCGGCTACTATCCCTTCATTCATAGCTACATGAGCTAACATTATGTGGGCTCTAATATCTCCTATTGCATATACATTTTCTACGTTTGTTCTCATTTTGGAATCTGTCTTAACACCTTTTTCTATCTCTACACCTAAATTTTTAATATCTTGCGTTATAACAGGTCTTCTTCCCACAGCAAGTAAAATCTTTGAGCTTATTATTTCTCTGGTTTCACCGTTGAAATCGATTTTCGATACGTATGAATCTTCATTTTTTTGGATATCTACAACCTTATGTTTTTCTAAGACTTCCACACCTTTTCTAACCAAAGATTTTTTTGCTTCTTCTGCAACATCTTTATCCTCATTGGGAAGAATATGTTCAAGCAGTTCAACGACAAAGACTTTTTTACCTAAACTTGCAAAAAATGTAGCAAATTCTACACCGATTACCCCTCCACCAACTATCAAAATCGATTCTGGCATCTGTTTCATCGTAAATACATCATCACTTGTCCAAATTCCTTCAATTTTATCGAAAGGTGGAAAAATTATTGGTTCTGAGCCATGTGCTAAAATAATGTTTTCTGTTTCTACAGTTTTTTCGCCAACTTTTATATGATTTTTATCGATTATTTCAGCGGTACCTTGTATTAAATCGATATGATTTTTCTTAAATAGATATTCTATACCTTTTTTGGATTGTAGAACAACTTTTTTCATATGTTTCATTATTTCGTTTATTTCATAAGTAACTTCACCTACTTTTATGCCTAATTTGTTTGATTTTTTTAAAATCTCTTCGTAAAGATGTGAAGAGGTCAACATTGCTTTTGTGGGGATACAACCTTTGTTAGTACAAGTTCCACCAAGATTTTCTTTCTCAACAACGGCAACCTTTTTCCCTAATTGAGATAACCTTATTGCCGCCACATAACCGCCTGGACCTGAGCCGATAACAACAACATCGTACATTAGAATTTCCTCCCATTTAATTTGATGTTCTGCTTTTTATATCTCTAAAATATTATATATAGCCCCTTCCCCCGCTCCCAACCCAAAAGGAAAGGAAGTTTTATCCTCCACCACGACAGTTCACTCATAAGAATAAAAGTCTTTTTACCCTTCGCCTAGAAGCCCGTTTGATTTAATCTTTCTAATATTATTATAACAAAAATGGGGAGCTTTCCTCCCCTTTGACATAATTCACTATTATTTTAGATCTTTTAACGCTTCCAAAACCAAACCTGCATGCATTAAAGCTGGACCTCCACCCATCAAAACTGCAACCCACGCCGCTTCCAGAATTTCCTCTTCTGTGGCACCTGCTTCTAACGCAAATTTCACATGACACGCGATACACCATTCACAGTCTCTGGCTATAGAAAGTGCAACAGCTATTAACTCTTTAGTCTTTTTATCAAGCGCGGCTCCTTCTTCTTTTTCGATTGCCTCCATCATGTTTTGGAAACTCTTCATTTGCTCTGGATTTGTCTTAGAAAACTCCTTCATCCAGCCCATTGCTTTTTGAAAACTATCTTTCATACTCACGGTAATCACCCCTTTTATAATTTTTGTTCAATATTTTACAAATCTAAAAAAGGACCCCTTTGAAGGATCCTTTATTGTATTGGCTGGGGGAGGAGGATTCGAACCTCCACTAACGGAGTCAGAGTCCGCTGTCCTGCCATTAGACGATCCCCCAATCAGCTAAATTATTATATCACAAAATTTTTTTGTTGACAAGTAAATTTGGGGATGATATAATTAGTATATACTGTATATACATTAGAATTTTGAAATTTCTAAAGGTAGTCTACACAAAACATAGAAGGAGGCTTTTTTATGACTTTTGATTCCTTGATAGAAAAAGTAGTTTCTCAATCTCAAAGAAATTATTTATTACTTATTACTTCTTTGGGATGGGCTATGGTGGCTGCATATGTAATGATAATTTCGTTCACTCTTCCGCTACTTATACAAGAATGGAACTTGTCTAATATTTTCGCTTCAACGATTGCTAGTTCAACTTTTATAGGCATGTTTATAGGTACATTGAGTGCTGGAATTATCTCAGATTACTTTGGCAGAAAGAAGTCTGCAATGTTTTTGTTGTTTCTCGGAAGTTTTTTCAGTGTTCTTAGTGGTTTTATAGGTTCTCCAACTCTTTTCATTATTTTTAGGATTTTATCTGGTATTGGTTTTGGAGGTTCGATGCCTGTTTTAAACGCATATTTAACAGAATTTTTGAATGTTTCAATTAGAGGCAAATACTTAGTTTATTTAGAAAGCAGCTGGGCAATTGGAAGCATATTCATCGCTATTATCCATATGTTTATTGCAAGAAATTTTACTTGGAGGTTGGATTATATATTTTTAGGGGCTGGGTTTATTCCTTTTTTGCTTTTATTTACCGTCCCTGAATCTCCAAAGTACTTGCTAATAAGAGAGAAAAAAGAGAAGTTTGAAAAACTTTTTAATTACAACATTCAAGAAAAAATTACTTTACCTAAGAAGGAAAAAGTAACCATTAATGCACTTTTTAAAAAAGGTTATTTAGTTAGAAGTCTCAATATACTTCTGTTATGGTTTACTATGAGTTTTGGATATTACGGTATTTTTGTTTGGGTGAAAGGGATTTTAGCTCAGAAAGGTGTGAATATCGTTTTGACAGATTGGTACACTTTTTACATGTTTTTAGCGCAGTTACCAGGTTATTTATTAGCAGCGTATCTTATTGAGAAGATCGGAAGAAGAAAAAGCGTTTTATTATTTGCTTTAGGAACAGCTATTTCTTTCATTATATTCGCCAGTGTTTCTTCAAATCTATTAGTATTGATTTTTAGTCTAGTGGTTTCCATTTTTTGTATGGGTGAGTGGGGGTTGACATATGCTTACACTCCTGAACTTTATCCAACAACTATGAGAGGAACAGCTAACGGTGTTTCAGGTGCCTTAACTAGGTTCTCTGGCTTCATCGCACCTTTTTATACTTCATATTTTCTTGAAAGAGGCAACATAAATATAGGATTGATAGGGATTGCAATCCTTTTCATGCTGACAGGAATATTAAACTTTATCTTTCTACCCGAAACTATGAAAAAAGAGGTAGATTGAGGGACAAAAACTTTTGGCCCCAATACTCAAAAATAAGTGAGTATTGGGGTTTTTTTAACATAGGTTCAAATGTTAGAAACTATTTTATGGGAAAATAATTGCGAATTTCATCTCACTTAAAAAGTTTTTCTGATGGAGTCAATAATTATTATGAAATGTGAAGGCTGCGGTATAGAGATACAAATGGAAGACCCTAAAAAACCAGGATATATCCCTGAGAACGTTCTAAAAGAAAAAATGGAAAACAACCAATCTTTAGTTTGCCAAAGATGCTTTAAATTAAAGCATTATAATTATTTGTTGCCTATAACAATAAATTCCGATTTTTCCCATGAAATTGACACGATTTTGAAGGATTTCAAAACAGTTTTGTGGGTGGTAGATGTTATAGATTTCGAAGGCACATTTAGAAAAGAGATTGCTGAAAAAATAAAAGGGAAGAATATTTTTTTAATAGTTAATAAAATCGATCTCCTACCGAAAAGCACACCTTACACAGAATTAAAAAATTGGTTGTTTTTGAGAATCAAAGAAATGGGTCTAAATATTCCCGATGATCATGTGAGAATGGTCAGTGTTAAAACAGGTATGGGAATAGAAAAAACAAAGAAACTGCTTTTGCAAAAAGAGAATGAAAAGGCATTAGTAGTAGGGGTAACCAATGTAGGTAAATCATCTTTTTTGAACAGACTTGTGGGGGGAGAAATAACTGTAAGTGCTTATTCTGGAACCACTTTGAAGGTATTAAAAGCAAAATTACCTAACACAAACTTACAATTGTTCGATACACCAGGTATTTTCACTCAAGACAGATTGTGTGATTTTTTTGATATTTATACTCAAGTTAAGATGATTCCTTTTAAAAAAATTAAGATTAAAACTTTCACAGTGAATGAAAAAAATGTTCTTTTTATCAGCGGATTGCTCTGGATGAAAGTTTTAAAGAATGGTGTTAACAATTTACCCCCCATAATCACGGTATTTCTTCCAGAAGAGATATCGGCTCATAGGGCAAAAGAAGAAAGAATTAATGACTTACTTCACAATAGAGAGGTTTTATTTCCGCCTTATGATAAAAATTTTGATTTTAACCAAATAGAGTTTGAAAAAGAAATTGTAAAGATTGATAAGGGAAATGATATAGCCCTTCCCGGGGTGGGATGGCTTTCCGTAAAAAGAGGCCCTTTAATAGCCGAGATCTCAAAACCTAAAGAGTTCAGGTATCTGGTAAGAAAATCGATGAAATAGGAAAATTTCATAAGAACCAATTGCGGGTGGGCTGCGGGGTGAAGGGGCGCTGCCTATAGAGTTTTCGAGCTTCAAAGAGAGTAGGATTTCATCATTTATGGAGGTGTTAAAACTTGCAATTGAAAGAACCAGGAATCGTTGTTGGGGTATCCAATAGACACGTACACTTATCACAAGAGGATTTGGAAAAGTTGTTTGGTGAAGGTTATGAATTAACTCCTTTGAGACAGTTGGGACAGCCGGGGCAATACGCATCTGAAGAATGTGTAGATTTGATAGGGCCAAAGGGATCTTTGCAAAAAGTGAGAATATTAGGCCCTGTGAGAAAAGAGTCACAAGTCGAAATTTCTAGAACCGACTCTTTTAAATTGGGAGTAAACCCTCCTGTTAGAGACTCAGGAGATATAGAGGGAACACCAGGGATTACAATAAAAGGACCTGTTGGTGAAATACAGTTAAACAAGGGTGTAATCATTGCCAAAAGGCACATACATATGCACCCAGAGAACGCCGAACATTATGGCGTTAAGGATAAAGACTTAGTTTCAGTATATTGTGACAAAGAAGGAAGAAGACTTGTTTTTCAAGATGTTTTGATTAGAGTTAGTGAAAAATTTGCATTAGAGTTTCATGTTGATATCGACGAAGCTAATGCAGCTTTACTCAACAACGGAGATTATATCAAAATTATAGAAAAATTCTAAAAACCGGTGTATTCACCGGTTTTTTCAATCAATATCAGAAGGTATTTCATAGGTTATACCCCCATATTTTCCTTCGGATATTTCTTTCAGAAAGATATTTCTTCCCCTTTCGTAATCTGGAACCCCGCCTTTTTTTAGAAAATTTCTCTTCATACAAAATTTTTCAATGAATTCAATTGCATTTTCACAGTTGTCCCATTCTTCTAAAACTGAATCCAAAATAGTAGTATACTCTCGTTTCAAAAAGTCAAAAAGATAGAAGAGTGCTTCGTCCATTTCCGAATCTTCTGCTTTTAGAGAACCAATTAGAATTAATTTGTTCACAAGATCTTTGTTAAAAAGTTTTGGATACAACACACCCGGTGTATCAAGAATTTTTAAGTCCTTCGATACGGTTATCCATTGTAACCCTCTTGTCATCCCAGGTTTATTGCCGACTGCTGCAGATTTTTTACCTTTTAAACGGTTTATAAAGGTAGACTTACCAACATTTGGTATACCAACTATCATAAGAGTTTTTTCATTGAACTTTTGAGGGACGATGGGATAAATGTGATTTAAAAAAAAGTCTTTCACATTGAATTCATTGAGACTAAGTGAAAAAACATCCTCACTTTTCTCTTTATAATACTTTTCCCATAACTTGGTTTTTTTCATGTCGCAAAGGTCTTTTTTATTGAGAACAATTATTCTTTTTTTGTTCCTAAAAAGTTGTTCTTCTTCGTATGCTCTGCTCGCGTATGGAGCCCTTGCATCAAGGATCTCTACTATGGCATTGACAAGTTTTAAATGCTTTTTTATCAAAGATTTTGTTTTTTCTATGTGCCCTGGATACCACATGCTCTTAACCCCTTTAAACAGTTATTTTCACGATTATTTTTATTTTTCTTAAATTGTGGTATAATAATAGTAATAAAAGTATACCTTATTTTGTAAAAAGATCAAAGAGGAGGGATAATCTATTCTGAGATATTCTATCTCTATACCTGAAAATATTGAACCGATTGAAATTTTTGGGGCTTATGATAGCCGAACAAAGTACATTAAAAAAGAGATGAACGTAGATATACACTATAAAAACAGAAAAATTTTCATCGAAGGGAAGGACGACGACTCGGTCAATAAGACATCAAAGATATTCACAGAACTTTTAGAAATTTTAGACGAAGGTCATTTACTTGATTGGGATGAATTTCAATACGTGGTTTCTAGGTATAAAACCAAAGGGAATGGTTCGAAGACTGAAGAAAAGAAAAAATCGATGAAAGATGTGATCAATACCCGCATTGTGGGTACTCAAATATTCGCAAAAACTGAGGGCCAAGCGAATTACATCGACTACTTAAAAAATAATGACATAGTTTTTAGTATAGGACCAGCCGGAACAGGCAAAACATATCTCGCAGTTGCTATGGCGGTGGATTATTTAAGATCAGGTAAAGTTCAAAGGATAATATTAACAAGACCCGCTGTTGAAGCAGGAGAAAAATTAGGTTTTTTACCTGGTAACTTTTATGAAAAGGTTGACCCGTATTTAAGGCCCTTGTACGATGCTTTACTTGATTTTATGGATACTGACAAACTGATTTCATACAGAGAAAAAGGTATTATAGAAATACTTCCATTAGCTTACATGAGAGGTAGAACGTTAAACAATTCTTATATTATTTTAGACGAAGCTCAGAATACAACTTATCAGCAAATGAAGATGTTTTTAACAAGGATAGGTTTCAACACTAAGGCAGTCATCACTGGAGATGTCACTCAAATAGACTTAGAAAAAAAGAAAGATTCGGGGTTACTATCTGTTAGAAAGGTTTTGAATGGTAACATTTCAGGAATAAAATTCATTGAGCTTTCAAATAACGATGTGGTAAGGAATCCTTTAGTAAAAGAAATTATAAAAGCCTATGAAGATTATGAAAACTCTGTATAAATAAGGAAGTGTTTTTCATTATATGAAGAACAAAAGTACTGAAAATACTAAGCGGACTGATAAAAATCTTTTTCAAAAAGTTAATTTATTTTTCTCTAAAAATAAGGGTTTTATAATTAGGATTTTTCTTTTTATATTTTTAGCTTTATTCACAGAATGGCTCATTTTTAACAGAATATCGTTGAATTTTCAGTTGAGTTTTAATTTAGTATTTCTTGTATTTTGGATATTTATCGGAGAATTTTTCTTACCAAAGAATAAGATGTTTAAACTTCATCCTAAAAATTACTGGGCGGCTTTTTTAACGCCGCTCTTTTTCAATATCTTACTGAACCTTTTTGTTTATAAATATGTGAATATATTTGCAATATCGATAATATTGAGTACTTTGATAATAACTTTACTAATAGATTACTCTAGTGGCTTAATTTCGGGTCTCATATTTTCTGCTTACTTCGGTATTTTATTCGGATTTGATTTAAAATTCACAATTTTCTTATTTTTACCTGCAGCGGTTGTCGCACTATCATCCAGAAAGATCAAAAGAAGAATAGAGATAATACTTCCATTTTTTTGGGCTAGTTTAACACAAATTATCGTTGCTTATGTAATTAACTTATACTATACTCCTTTAAACTATCTAATAATAATCGAAAGTAATTTTTTAAGCATGTTTGTAACCATGGGTATTTTACCCTTCTTTGAATACTTAACCAGAGTTTATTCAGAGATCGGTTTATTGGAACTGGGTAATTTAAGCAATCCCTTGCTAAAAAATCTTTCATTGAAAGCACCAGGAACATACTATCACAGCATGATCATATCTAACTTAGCGGAAAGTTCTTCTGAAATTATCAATGGAAATACGGTGTTAGCTAGGGTAGGCTCTTATTTCCACGATATAGGGAAGGTGTGGAGACCTCAGTTTTTCACAGAAAACCAAAAGAATAAAAACCCTCATACCGATATAAGTGCTAAATTAAGCTCTTTGATATTAAACAACCATGTTACCTATGGTATCGAATTGGCAAAAAAACACCGTTTACCCATACTAATAGAGGATATGATAGCACAGCATCATGGTACAAGGGTTAAGCAATTCTTTTACAGAGAATATTATAATCAAACAGGGATAAAAGATACCAACATGTTCAGATACCCTGGACCCATTCCTAAATTTAAGGAAGCTGCCATACTAATGATATGTGATGTAACCGAAGCTATGGTAAGAAGTATGCAAGACTTAAACGCTGTGGGCCTTAATGAAAAGCTTGATAATTTGATAAATTCTCTTTTTTTTGAAGGACAGTTAGATGATTGTGGATTAACACTTAAAGAAATCAAAAAGATGAAAGGTCGTATTGTTAGAACAATAATGGAAATGAACCATAAAAGGATAGCCTACCCCAAAGTTGAAGCAAAAGAACTTAGAGAGTAGAGGGAGGATGCCTTTGAAAATAAACGTTATAAACCAACAAGATTTAAGAACGATAGACACTAAAAAAATCAAAGATATCGCCAAAAAAGTTCTTTTAAATGAGGTTGGCGAAGGAAATTTTGAATTAAACATACTAATTACCAACGATAAGAGTATAAGCGAATACAATAACTATAGAGGCAAAAGTATACCGACAGATGTTTTATCCTTTTCATATGGTTTAAATGAACCTGTCCTTGGAGATATTGTTATCTCTGTTGAAAGTATAGAAAAACAGGCCCCTGATTTTGGCAATTCCTTTGAAGAAGAATTCTATTATATACTTATTCATGGCTTACTACACATCGTTGGCTACGATCATGAAAACTCTGAAGAAGATGCAAAAAAGATGTTCGAAGTTCAAGAACAATATTTTCATCAATTAATTAAAAGCGGGAGGAGATAGTGTTGGCTACAGTAAAACCTTTTAAAGCTTTAAGACCATATAAAGGGATAGAACAGTGTTTTTCTTGCCCACCCTACGATGTACTTGAAGAGGATGAAGTTAAGGAAATAATCTCTAGAAATCCCAATTCTTTTTTGAGAGTAACAAGGTCCGAAGTAGAGGCTGAAGAAGATTCTAAAGAGGCTATTTACAAAAAAGCCAACGAAAATCTTGAATCCTTTATCAAAAATGGAGTATTAATCAAAGATTCCGAGCCATCTTTTTATATTTATCGAGAAACCTGGAAAGGGGTTTCTCAAACAGGCTTTTTTGCTGTTGTGAGTGTAGATGAGTACGATAAAGGAATTATAAAAAAGCATGAATTAACCAGAAGGGACAAAGAAGACGATAGGACAAATCACATATTAAATTTAAATGCACAAACTGGACCTGTTTTCTTAACCTACAAAGCCCAAGAGGATTTAAAAACAATCATTGACAAGATCATAAAAAACAAAGAATTTCTTTATTCTTTTTGCGATGAAAACAATGTTAAACATGAACTTATTAAAATCCAAGAAGAAGACGAAAAGGAACAAATCGAAAAAACTTTTAACAGCATCGATTATCTTTACATTGTAGATGGACACCATAGAGCTGCTGCAGCTTCCAGAGCTCAAAAAATAATGAAAGAAAAAGACACGAATTACTCTTTGAATAAACCATACAATTATTTTATGGCGGTCATTTTCCCACACAATGAACTCAGGGTACTCCCATACAATAGAATAGTTAAAGATCTAAACGGTTTAAAAGAAGAAGAATTTTTGAAAAAGATCGGTTCCTATTTTGAAGTAGAAGAAGCTCCCTTTTCTCCCTATTCTCCTGATTCCTCACACTCTTTTGGAATGTATCTTCAAAAAAAATGGTACAAACTCACATTTAAAGGTGAAGAAAGTGAAGATCCTGTTGAAAACCTAGATGTACAAATATTACAAAAATATCTATTGGATCCCGTACTTTCCATAAAAGATCCCAGAAGCGATCCAAGAATATATTTCCTTGGTGGTATTAGAGGCGTAAAAGAAATCGAAAAGTGGGTAGATACAAAAGATTGGAAAGTTGGATTTTCTATGTATCCTACTCAAATAGACCAACTCCTAAAAGTTGCTGACATGAACAAGATAATGCCGCCTAAATCCACTTGGTTTGAACCAAAATTGAGGAGTGGCTTATTAATTCACGAAATAAGCTAACACTTTTTCTCACGCGTTAGAGGTGGTATAGATAAAATACTATAATTTTGATTTAAAAAACAAAATCGAAGAAATAAAAACTCATGCCGTTGACATGAAAATTCAAGTAGATGAGATAAAGATATTTGAAAATAATCTGTACGGAATTAAAAGAAAATGGAAGATTTTATCTTCGCATAACTCAGTTGATTTCATAAAACGCATATTATGCCCCAGTGACGACGTTATGCTAACCTATTATCATGATGAGAAAGGCGAAATGTCTAAATATCTCATTTATATAGATTTTGGTAAATACAATGTCAACACCGACAATATTGAATTTCAAGATCAAGAATTGGATCTTCTAGTTTATAACAACTTAAAATACAAAATACTCGATATGGACGAATTATTAAATGCTTTTGATTGCAAAAAAATCACTTTTTCTGATATACAAAAGATTTTAATAACTCTTGAGCAGTTTATTAATAATTTTAATTATTTGGGTATAATCGGCGCTCTTCAACTCAGATTTGGCACAAACGCTATTAATTGGCTTTTGAAAAACAAAACTAGTATAGTATAATAACTCATAACTGGAGGGGAAAATATTGAGAAAACTTTATCGTTCCAGAGAAAACAAGATTTTAGCTGGCGTTTGTGGAGGCTTAGGTGAATATTTCCAAATAGATCCAGTCATCATAAGATTGTTGTGGATTGTATTAAGTTTAGTTTGGGGATTCGGAGTTATTTTGTACATAATCGCAATTTTTATAATTCCCCCTCAACCTCAAGGAAATAATTATTCTGAACAATTTGAAGAAACACCCGAAAACGGGCATAGTCATATTTCACATAATATAGAAGACGAAGACAGAAAAGTCGTCATAGGTTTATTTGCTTTACTATTTATCGTAATTGGGCTAATTATTTTAGTAAGTATGATAACTCCTTCTACATTCTTCTTTAGAAATTTTATCAAAATCGTGATAAGTATATTACTGATTGGAATTGGGGCATATTTAATTTCCAAATCAAGAACCAAAAAATAATTTCGGACGAAAGGCAAAGACTCTTTTATCCTTAGGGGTGGGCTGCGGGGTCTAAGGGACCGCAGGTCCCTTCCTTAATAAGGGCGGGCTGCAGGGCGAAGGGGCTCTAAAGAAAGCTTTTTAAGAGTGTATATAGTATTATTTTAGTGCTTTTTTTCACATAAATATGTTAAAAATTGCTCAAATTTAATGAAAATATTAACAATTTAGATTCTATTAATAAATACCATTAAAATTTTTGCATCTCAAAAATAAAAGGAGGCGAAGGAATGGAAAAGTATTATGAAAAAGAACTTTTGGAAGAACTTCACGATATTCAAGAAACATACGGGTTCATCTCTGAAGAGGATATCTTGAGAATCTCACAAAAAAGAGACATCCCCAAAGCTCAGTTGTACGGAGTGATCAGTTTTTATTCTATGTTCCATCTTGAACCAACTGGGAAATACATCGTACGTGTTTGTGACAGTGTCTCATGTAGATTAAACGAGTCAGCAGCACTAGTTAAAGCCCTAAAAGATTATCTCAAAGTTGGAGAAAATGAAACCACAAAAGACAAAAAATTCACATTAGAGGTAGTTGAATGTTTAGGACATTGCGATGAAGGACCTGTAATGATGGTTAACGATACTTATTACACCAATCTGACGGTTACAAAGGCTATTCAAATACTCGATTCACTGGAATAGGAGGGGAATACATGGAAAGAATCTTTCTAAAAAAGGACTTGGGTAAAAGTTTGGAAGAATACGACTTTCCAGGCTTGAAAAATGTTTTTAAGATGCAGCCCCAACAAGTTATCAGCAAAATAAAAGAAAGTGGTTTAAGAGGAAGAGGGGGAGCCGGTTTTCCTACAGGTATAAAATGGGAAACGGTGCTTTCAATTGAAGATGACACCAAGTTTATCATATGTAATGCGGATGAAGGAGAACCAGGAACTTTCAAAGACAGATTTTTGTTGGAAAATCTACCCTTTAAAGTTTTGGAAGGCATAATAATCAGTGGTTATGCCACTGGATCAAAATATGGTTACATCTACATTAGAGGTGAATACGTAGAAGCAATAAAAATCGTTAAGAAAGCTATCGAAAAACTTTATGAAAAAAATATATTGGGAGAAAATATTCTAAACTCAGATTTCTCGTTTGATTTGAAGTTAGTGAGAGGTGCAGGCGCCTACGTATGTGGAGACGAAACATCTTTAATTAATTCCATTGAAGGAGACAGAGGAAAATCCCGTATAAAGCCTCCCTTACCAGTTTTTGAGGGATTGTATGGTAAACCGACAGTTGTCAATAACGTTGAAACATTAGCTGCAGCAGCAGAAATAATGAACTATGATAACAACCCTTATTCAGAAATGGGAACTGAAAAAAGTAGAGGAACAAAATTAGTCTCTATCAGTGGTGACGTTAACAAACCAGGCGTTTACGAAGTAGAATTTGGAAAGTTAACAGTTAGAGATATCGTACAAGAATTGGCAGGAGGGGTTAAAGGAGAAAAAATCGGTTTTGTTATACCAGGTGGAATTTCCACCGAAATATTAACTGAAGAGGAATTAGATGTACCTTACACCTATGAAAATCTTCAAAAAATGGGGAGTAACATCGGATCTGGCGGAATGATAGTAGTTTCTTCACAAAGAAATTATTTAGAAATCGTTAAAAATGTCTCCGACTTTTTCCGAGACGAAACATGTGGAACGTGTTTCCCATGTAGAGAAGGAAACAAGAATATAAGCAAAATCGTTTCGGATATATATAAAAGAGGATATCCAACTTCAAAAGATATAGAAATAATCTCTGATATACAGTACGCGGTAAGTTCTGCAGCACGCTGTGGATTTGGAGAATCTTCGTTGAACCTCATTCTCTCCCTGTTTGAGAAATTTTACACAAAGAAGGTGGAAGTATGAAAGTAAAGATAAACAACAGAGAATATGAATTTGACCATGAAATTAGTATTTTAGATGCCACAAAGAACGCTCACATAAAAATACCAACACTTTGTTATTCTGAAAAGCTTGAACCTTTTGGAAGTTGTAGACTTTGCTCTGTTGAAATAAAGGGTGAAAGAACCTTAAAACCAGCTTGTGTAACAAAAATAACCGATGGTATGGAAATCTTTACTCATTCTCAAAGAGTAAGAAAAACAAGAAAAACTATCATGGAATTGATAATAGCTTCTCATGGAATAAGCTGCAACTTAAATTGCCTTACATGCTCAAAATCCGGCAGTTGTGAGATAAAAGAGGTTGCTGAAGAAATAGGTGTAACTGAAATAAGGGTCCCCCCGATATCTAATGGTTTATCAGAAGACCAAAGCAGTTATTCAATTGTCAGAGAACCTCAAAAATGTATCGTTTGTAACCGATGCGTCAGAAAATGCTCAGAAGTCCAGTCGGTTAACATATTAACAATTGCAAACAGAGGGCCAGATACATACGTTACAACTTTCATGGACAAAGGTATGGGGAACGTAGATTGTACAAATTGTGGACAATGTATCTTAGAATGCCCCACAGGAGCATTACATGAGGTTTATCAAATGGACCAAGTATGGGCTGCTCTCTCTGACGAAAGTAAATTTGTAATCGTTCAAACGGCTCCTGCCGTTAGAGTTGCAATATCTGAAGAATTCGATGCCGAACCAGGAAAAATCGCAACAAAACAAATGGTGGCAGGGTTAAGATTGTTAGGATTTGATAAAGTCTTCGATACTAACTTTGCTGCTGACTTAACGATAATGGAAGAAGCTAATGAATTCCTTGAAAGATTTAAAAACAATGGGAAGCTTCCTTTATTCACCTCTTGTAGTCCAGGATGGGTTAAATTCTTAGAACATAATTATCCCGAATTTATTGATAACCTTTCATCGTGTAAATCTCCTCAACAGATGTTTGGAGCTATTGCCAAAACATATTATGCAAACAAATTAGGAATCTCAAAAGAAGATATGGTTGTCGTTTCTGTCATGCCATGTACCGCCAAGAAATTTGAACGGGTTAGACCAGAAATGAAGGGCGATGTCGATTATGTATTAACCACCCGCGAATTGGCAAAAATGTTTAAACTAGCTGGTATAGATTTGCTGAACGTTCCACCGGAAGAATACGATGAACCTTTAGGTATCTCTTCTGGTGCCGGCGCTATTTTTGGAGCAACAGGTGGTGTCATGGAAGCTGCTCTTAGAACTGCTTACGAGGTAATAACTGGTGAAGAATTAGAAAAATTGGACTTTGAAGCCGTTAGAGGCATTAAAGGAATAAAGGAAGCTACCGTGGAAATTGATGGAATAAATTTAAAAGTAGCTATCGTGAATGGTTTAGGTAACGCCAGAAAGGTTTTAGAAATGATCAAAAGTGGTGAAAAAGAGTATCAATTTGTGGAATTCATGGCATGTCCAGGTGGATGTATTGGTGGAGGTGGTCAACCTATCCCAACAAACAAGGAAATAATTCTAAAAAGGATGCAAGCGATATACGAAATTGACAGATCCTTACCAATAAGAAAATCTCATGAAAACCCTGCTATTAAAACTTTATACGAAGAATTTCTAGAAGAACCATTAAGCGAGAAATCTCATGAATTGTTGCACACAACTTATGTTGCAAGGAGTTAATAAGGGCCTTTTGGCCCTTATTTTTCAATAGGCAAAAATAAAGAAAACACAGTTCCTTTTCCGACTTCGCTTTCCACTTCTATTCTTCCATTATGAGCATTAACGATCTCTTTGACAATTGCCAGCCCTAAGCCAGTACTTTTTTCACTGCTTGTCCTTGCTTTATCTCCTCTATAGAAACGATCGAATATTCTATGTGAATCTTCTTGGGGAATACCTCTACCGGTGTCTTCTATGGATATTTAGCAAAATTACTAATTTTAACAGAAGAAATAGTAACTTTTCCTTTATCCGTGTACTTTAAAGAATTATCTAAAATATTTATAATAGCTTCTTTTAATTTATCTTTATCTGCCAAGATATTTAACTTTTCCAATTTTTCAACTTGCAAAGTTAACCCCTTGTTGTGGTATAAAGGACTAACTTTTTTTATGACTTCCTCCAACAAAGATCTCAAATTAGTTTTCGTAAAATTGTAAAATTGAGTTTTGTTATCACTCCTAGCTAAAAAAAGCAATTTATCGATAATTTCTGACATATAAGAAGTTTCTTCTAAGATCGACTCTAAAGATTTTTTATACTCTTCTATGGATCTGTCTTTTTTCAATGACAAACTACTTTCAGCTTGAATTACAGAAAATGGCGTTCTCAAATCATGAGAAACATCTGCGGTGAATTGCTTCTGTTGTTCAAAGGCTTTTTCAAGTCTAGAAATCATTTGATTCAATGTGGAGGCTAGCCTTCCTAACTCATCTTGTGACTTTACTTTTATTCTTTCATTCAAATTATTTTCTTCGATATTCTTTGCAGTATTTATAATTTTTTCAACAGGTTTAAGAGAACTATCAGCGTAAAAAAATCCTCCGATCCCTGCAAGAATCATTACCAAAACACCAGTCGATATCCTACATTTTTTCCTCAAGAATAGTTCTGGTAACTACTATTTTTGGGTTTCTCATAAAATACTCCAAGATATTGTATTCCTTTGGGGTTAATTTTAATTTTTTCTCTCCCATCCAAACCTCCCTTGTTAAGGTGTTTAAAGTTAAATCTCCTACTTTAAGAATTGGGTTGCGAGTAAAACTTTCTCTTCTTAGCAAAGACCTAACCCTTGCAAATAATTCATCGAAATCAAAAACTAATTTTCTGACTTTCAAATTAAACTTTTATGAAAGAAACGACTTTTTATATATTAACCAGCCACATGAAAAAAGCTGCTATTGGAGCCATAGTCAAATTATCGTTTAACCAATCACCAAACCCCTCCACAACAGTTGCCGAAAGTGCACCCGCAACCAAGCTCATATAACTAATTGGTAAATCGAGCAAATTCATGTAAACAACTCCTGATACAAAAGAAATGAAAAAACATGCTAAACTCCCTTCCACGGACTTCCCTTTCAACCATTGATGTTTACCCCTCTTTTTTCCTACCAACACAGCCCAAGAGTCTCCCAGTACTAACATCACAATAGAGATCAAAGAATATGGAACAGGGAACAATCCCGCAATAGCTGAACCCATAAGAAAATAACTTGTTCCCGAAATCTTATGAGCTTCTTCACTTTTTCCAACGGGTTTAAAAATTTTCTTCAAAAATTCATTTATACTCTTTGAATATTTTCTTATTAATTCAAGAGAAAGTGCTATTAAACCAGCAATTACAACAATATAACTAAAAACTACAGGACCCCAGAGAGGGTAAGCAAGTGCTGGAAACAAAAAGCCCATATAACGCCAGAGCTTTCTTCTAACAAAATTCTCTTTTAAAGGCTCTTTTACCTCTTGGAAAGCATTTTTCAAATTCTCCCAACCTTTAATAAAAAGACAAGCCACCAAAATAATAGTCAAAATAATACCCAATAAATCCATAGTACCTCTCAGATATCCTATCAAAATAACAAAAGGCCATAAAAATGACAAAACAAACATTATCCCCTTACCAAAAGTAAGCCATAATGTTCCAGCTAATATACCAAAAGCTGCAGACTCTAATGGAAACAAAATAACAAAAGATCCCACAGAGGCTGCTACCCCAACACCACCTTTACCCTTCAGCCAAATAGACCAAGAATGACCTATTATTGCAACTAAAGCAAGTAATGGCCACCAACTCTTACCTATACCAAGCGTAAAACCAATTAAAATAGCCAAAACCCCTTTGGTAGAATCTCCTGTGAAAGACAATACACCTGCTACAGGTCCGGCTATTTTCCAAGCGTTAGTTGTGCCAACATTTTTAGTTCCTTCTTTTCTAATATCCTTTCCTGAAAAAATTTTTGCAAAAATATAACTCCATGGTATCGAACCAATAAGATAACTTGTAACCAAAGAGATTAACAATTTCATACCACTCACCTCTTATTTTTAATTATACTCTAGTTTTTCAAATCCTTAGAAAAAATGAGAAAAATTAATCTAATCAAAAATATTTGCATTTAATCGGAGTACATTGACTATGATCAAGTAAAATCAAGATTGACTTTTTGTTTATTTTAATTTAAAATGGATACGAATAAATTCGATTTTAGAATGAATTAATTAAAGGAGCTAAAAAACATGCCAGTTAAAATTTCTTTTATAGGAGCAGGTAGTGTCAGGTACACAGTAAAATTAGTAGGAGATTTAGCAAAAACAAAGGAATTAAATGGAAGTTTAATCTCTTTCATGGACATAGACGAAGAACGGTTAAATGCTGTAGATAACCTTGCTAAAAGATACACAGAAGAAATAGGTGGAAATCTTAAATTTGAGAAGACTACCAACCGTGAAGAATCTTTAAAAGATGCAGACTTTGTTATAAACACGGCATTATACAGAGCACCAGGTCATGAAGATGGTTATGTAAGTTATGAAATCATGAGAGATGTTGCAGAAAAATATGGTTACTACAGAGGAATAGATAGTCAAGAGTTCAACATGGTATCGGATTATTATACATTCACAAACTACAACCATCTGAAATTATCACTCGATATAGCCAAATCGATTGAAAAAATATGTCCGAATGCATGGCTTATACAAACTGCTAACCCCGTTTTTGAAATTACACAATTGATTAAAAGGCTGACCAACGTAAAAGTAGTGGGCTTTTGTCATGGCATTGGAGGTATCCACGAAGTTCTAAAAACTTTAGGATTAGAAGAAAAAGAAACTGATTGGCAGGTAGCTGGTGTAAACCATGGAATATGGCTGAACAGATTTCTATACAAAGGCGAAGATGGCTACCAAATCTTAGATAAATGGATAAAAGAAGAATCAAACAATTGGGAACCAAAAGATCCTTGGGATACACATTTAGCTCCTGCAGTTATCGATATGTACAAATTCTATGGATTGTTACCCATAGGAGACACAACTAGAAACAGCACTTGGAAACATCATAATAGTTTACAAGCAAAAAAGAAATGGTATGGAAAGTTTGGGGCAATAGACAACGAAGTTGAAAGGCCGAAGTTCTATGAAGAACTACGTCAAATAAAAAGATTGATAATTCAAGTTTCGAAAGATCCAAGTATCAAAATAACAGAACACTGGCCTGAAGAGTTCCCAAAGGAAAAAATGAGTGGTGAACAACAGATACCTTTTATAAACGCTTTAACTAACGATGTTGAAGCAAGGTTGTTCTTGAATGTTTTGAATAATGGAACGATAAAAAACATTCCTAACGATGTAGTTGTAGAAGTGCCTGTAAAAGTTAACAAAAATGGAATATTCCCTGAAAAGATACAGCCAGATCTACCAGAAAAGATTAAAAATTACTATATAATCCCCAGAATCACAAGAATGGAAATGGCATTAGAAGCCTTTATAACGGGAGATAGAAAGATCTTAGAAGAAGTTTTAGTAAGAGATCCAAGAACCAAAAATTATGACGATATCCCTAAATTGTGGGATGAGATATTCGATTTACCATTCAACAAGGAAATGAAGGAGCATTATAGAAGTTAAAAAACGAGTTTAAACGAGGGAGGTGATTTATAAACCGTCCAAAAAGATTCAATATTTGTCGAAGATGATACCAGGTATTCTGATTCTTGGAGACTGGAAAAAACCAAATTACAGGAGGTGTTTGTGGTGAAAAAGTTGTTTATTGTTACGTTAGCTTTGGTGATGGTGTTTTCGGTAACTATCTTTCCTTTACAAAAACAAGGTGACAAAATCATTTTGATGGCCTCTGACGATCATGCATGGGGTTATCCAACGGTAGAAGGTTTAGATGTTATGGCAAAACTAGTTAATATGTGGACTGGCGGAAGGATTGAAATAAAAATCTATCCAAGTGCTGTTTTAGGATCTGAAAAAGAAACTATCGAACAAACACAAATGGGTATAATAGACATAAACAGAACTTCTATTTCTCCTTTAACTTCGCTATACGATAAGCTAAACGTTTTAGCATTACCCTACTTATATAGAGATAGAGACCATATGTGGAATGTTTTAAACGGCGACATTGGTCAGAGCATTCTTGAAGAATTACAACAAGTAGGTTTGGTAGGATTAGCTTACATGGACTCCGGTGCAAGAAGCTTTTATGCTAAAAAGCCCATATATTCACCGGATGATATGAAAGGTATGGTAATTAGAGTTCAAAAAAGTGAATTAATGATGGATGTAGTGAGGGCATTGGGAGCAAAGCCTACCCCAATGGCTTTTGAAGAAGTATATACAGCTTTACAAACTGGGGTTATAGATGGGGCAGAAAATAATCCTCCTAGTTATTTAGAAACACATCATTATGAAGTGGCTCGTTATTTTTCGTTAGATGAGCACTCCATGGTACCAGAAATGATTTTTATGAGTAAGGTCACTTGGGATCAATTATCAGAACAAGACAGACAAATTATAAAAATGGCTGCTCAAGCAGCTCAAGAAGCAGAAATTAAACTCTGGCTTGATCAAGAAAAAGCTGCTTTGAAAGAGGTACAAGATGCAGGAGTGACGATTATTCATCCAGAAAAACAGCCTTTTATAGATGCTATGGAGGATGTTTATAAAAAATATGGTGCAAAATATTCTGATCTCATTGAACAAATCCAATCGATAGAATGAGTTTCCTTTTAGAGAAGGGGAAACTCTCCCCTTCTCTTAATAATTTTAAAGGTAGCATTAACTTCCCAACACAAGGAGGAAACGAAAATGCATAGATTTTTCGAGAGGGTTGACAAAATCTTTTTTGCCTTATTGGGTGCCGCACTACTTTTTAATGTTGCTATCACATTTTCACAAGTGATTGCTAGATATATTTTTAATTCTCCTTTGTTTTGGCAGGAGGAAATGTCAGGTGTAACAATGATTTATTTAGTGGTTATAGGAACTACATGGGGAATCAGGAAATCTATTCATATTTCGATTTCAATAGTCTCTAACTTTTTATTTAAGAAAGCCCCTATAATACCAGATATATTGGAAATTTTAGCATATATTGCTTACTCCATTCTAGCAATCATTTATGGATTCCAACTTGCAGATTTAACAAAATTTCAAACATTGCCTACCCTTGGAATAAAGCAATCTTACATTTATGGAGTTATCCCTATTAGTGGATTTATAATGTTTTATTTTGTATTTGAAAGAATATTTGCATTGTGGAAAAGCAAAAAAGAGGGGGATAAAATATGAATGCTGCTATTATACTTATTGTAAGTTTCTTAGTAATGATTTTTTTGAGAATACCTATATCTTTTTCTCTATTATTTTCCTCTTTTTTAACTGTATTTTATTTGGGTCTCCCTCCAATGATTGTATTGCAAAGAATGGCCGACCCTCTTGATAACATTTCTTTGATGGCTATCCCTTTTTTCATTTTAGCTGGACAGATAATGACTGAATCAGGAATAGCAAAAAGATTAGTCGATTTTGCCAATCTTTTGGTTGGAAGAATACGCGGGGGATTAGCTTTTGCGAATATTGTTGCATCAATGTTTTTTGGCGGGATGTCAGGATCTTCTGTGGCCGATACAGCCTCAATTGGTTCTATTTTAATACCAGAAATGGAAGAACATGGTTATGAGAAAGACTATTCTATCGCAGTTACTGTTACCTCTTCAACTGAAGGTTTAGTAATACCTCCTAGTCACAACGCAATAATCTACGCTCAAGCCGCTGGCGGGGTTTCTATAGCGAGTTTATTCCTCGCTGGTGCAATACCAGGAATTATGATAGGTTTAGGCTTGATGATACCTGCTTACATTATAGCAGTAAAAAAAGGCTATCCTAAAGGGAATCCACCAAAAGGAAAAGCCGCTTTAAAAATCGCTTTAGATTCTATTTGGGGTCTGATGACTATTGTCATAATTCTTGGAGGCGTTTTGTCAGGAATATTTACGGCAACAGAAGCCTCAGTAATTGCTGTAGTATATGCTTTATTAGTTGCTACTCTTGTATATAAAGAATTAACAGTACCAAAATTTCTCAAAATTATGAGAGAAACTTTAGAAACTACTATAGCCGTTCTTTTTTTAATTGGGGCAGCTTCAGCTTTTGGTTGGCTATTAGCCTATCTAAATATTCCAGAATTGGTTGCAAATACAATCTTAAATATCTCCTCCAATAAGTACATTATTTTACTGATAATAAACGCTGTTTTGTTATTGTTAGGGATGATTATGGATATGGCACCTTTGATAGTTATAACTACTCCAATATTCTTACCCCTGGTAGTGGATTTAGGTATTAGTCCAATACACTTTGGAATAATTTTGATGGTAAACTTGGGAATAGGATTATGTACCCCTCCTGTCGGGAACACTTTATTTGTTGGAACTGTAGTCGGAAAGTCAACTATCGAAAATGTTTTCAAAGCGATGTGGCCGTTTTATCTTGCCATGATTGGAATATTGTTACTAGTAACGTATGTCCCGTTTTTTGCGGAATGGTTACCATCTCTAACCTCATTCTAGAAAATGAAGGCAGATTGAAATGAGCAATAAAGTAAGATTTGGTTTAATAGGCACTGGAAGTGTGGCAAAAGTTCATGCTAAAGCTTTACAAAGTTTAGAAGCTGGCCAATTAGTAGCAATCTCTACAAGAAAGAAAAGAAAAGGAGAAATTTTTGCAAAAGAGTTTAATTGTGATTATTACACTGATTACAGAGAGCTCCTAGAAAAAAGTGATATAGACGTAGTATGTGTTACTCTTCCAAGTGGATTACATGCGGATATTGGAATAGAAGCTGCAAAATGCGGAAAACATGTAGTAGTTGAAAAGCCTATAGATATAACCCTTAAAAAAGCAGATGCATTGATAAATGAGTGTGAAAGACAACATGTTCAGTTAAGTGTGATTTTTCAAAGGAGATTTTCAGATGCGATAATAAAATTAAAAAAATCCATAGAAAAAGACAATTTTGGACAATTGAATTTTGGCGCAGCTCATACTAAATGGTATAGAAGCCAAGATTACTTTAACGATAGTAATTGGCATGGAACATGGCAATTAGATGGAGGCGGTGCATTAATTAACCAGTCAATACACTATGTTGATCTCCTGCGTTACACTATGGGAGAAATTGAAGAGGTTTTTGCTTTTTCCGCCACAAGGATGCATGATATTGAAGTAGAAGATGTTTTAACTGGGACAGTTAAGTTCAAAAATGGGGCACTTGGACTTATTGAAGCCAACACAGCTGCTTATCCAGGATTGTATTCCAGATTGGATGTTTATGGTGAAAAAGGATTAGTGGTAATTGTCGACGAAAAAATAGACACTTGGAAAACGGACCAATACACCTTTGAAAGAAAAGAAAGCGAAAAGCAAAAAAATGGACAAAGCTCTCCAGAAATCGATTATTATTTACATCAAAGGCAGTTAAAAAATATAATTGAAAGTATTTTAGAAAATAAAAAACCTATGGTCACTGGAATAGATGCCAGAAATACCTTATCAGTAGTATTAGCGTTATATGAATCATCAAGAACCAAGAGACCTCAGAAGGTTGATATTATATAGAATTAAGATGTATAAAATTTAATAGACAGTTATCCTTGTGGATGGTTGAAGTCTTTTGCTCTTCTTTACGGGCGGCTGCGGGTCTAGGGGGCGCTACATATAATGTTTTAGAATTTCCAAAGACAGCATAAAAATTAAATTAGAGGAGGTTAGAAAAATGTCTTTTTTAGACGAAAATTATTTACTACAAAACAACACTTCGAAGATGTTGTATAATTCAATTAAAGATCTCCCTATCTTAGATGCTCACAATCACGGGGATGTGGAAGAGATCGTTGAGGATAAAGGTTGGGATGACATCTGGCAAATCGAAGGCGAGACAGATCATTATGTTTGGGAATTAATGAGAAAAAGAGGAGTCCCCGAAGAAAAAATAACCGGAAATGCTTCAAATAAGGAAAAGTGGATGGCATTGGCTGAAGTTTTCCCTGGGTTCGTTGGCAATCCTACCTATGAATGGATACACCTCGATTTAAATAGAAGGTTTAAAATAGAGGACACCATTTCAAAGTATACTGCTGAAAAGATATGGCAAGATACTTCTTTTTTACTAAAAAGCGAAAGCATGAAACCTCAACGATTATTAAAAGAAATGAACGTAGAAATAATGTGTACAACAAATGATCCGACAGAGGATCTCTCATATCATGAAAAAGCTAAAGATATTGGGGGAATAAAGATTCTTCCCACTTGGAGACCAGACAAAGCTATGAACATTGAAAAAGAAAATTGGAAAGAATTTGTAGAAAAGCTAGGAGAAATAACAAAAGAAAATGTCGAACGCTTTGAAGAGTTCTTAAATGCTCTTTACAAGACTCACAAAAAATTTGAAGAACTTGGTGGAGTGTCGAGCGATCATGGGATATTTGAACCCGTTTCATACCCAGTTGAAAAAGAAAGAGTACAAGAAGTATATGAAAAAGCACTTTCAAAAAAAGAGTTAACTAAAAAAGAAATTTCAGACTTCAAATCCCTTTTGTTTTATGAATTTGGTAAGATGAATGCTGAGAGTAATTGGGTTATGCAATTACATATTGGTGCTATGCGAGATTATAGAGACAAGTTATATAATACTTTGGGGCCAGACACTGGGGGGGATATTTCAACCAGCAACGTTGACTTGGCAAATGGCTTAAGATACTTTTTAAACCAATTTGATGAAAAATTGAAAGTTGTTTTGTACTGTTTGGATCCGTCACTATTTCCAACCGTTGCCTCCATAGCAAGGGCTTTCCCAAACGTTAGTCTAGGAGCGCCTTGGTGGTTCAACGACAGCCCTTTTGGAATGGAGATGTATTTAAAATATATAGCTACTGTAGACCTTCTTAGCGACTTAGCAGGTTGGGTAACAGATTCAAGAAAGTTAATCTCCTATGGTTCACGAACGGAGATGTTCAGAAGAGAGTTATCTAATGTGGTTGGTGAAATGGTAGAAAAAGGTCAAATACCTATCAGGGAAGCATTTGATTTGGTGAGAGATATTAGTTATTTCAGACCAAAAAGGTTATTCTTTGAAAAAATTTAGATAAAAATTATTGAACCCGGAGGTACTATTTGATGAAAAAAGCATCCTTGTCTTCTTTAAAAGAAAACAACGCGGCACTTATTTTCCACTCATTAAGAGTTAAAGGCCCTATGACGAGAGCTGAAATCGCAAGAGAAACACGCCTCATGCCTTCAACTGTGAGTTATATAACGAATCTTTTAATTCATAAAAAGGTATTGAAAGAAGTTGGAAGTGAGGATGTTTCTCGTGTTGGGAAAAAGGGTATTTTGCTTGATATAAACTACGATGAATTCTTGTTTATTGGATATGACGTGGGCTCTGCATATTCAAGGGTTATTGTCTCGAACGGTAAAGGGGATATCTTATATTCCAAAAGATTCGTATCGGAGAAGAACGACAAATTGTTGAAACAGATTTATGAAAATATAAAAATGGTAAAAAAAGAATTCAACATAATCGGCATAGGGATGGCTTTTCCTGGTTATATAGATCCCGAAAAAGGAGAGGTTATCAGATCTCACAATATTGATATATCCAACTTTGAAGTTAAAAAGGTGATGAAAAAAGAATTCAACCTACCTGCTTACGTGGACCACAACACAATAATGATGGCGCGAAGCTTAATTTCTAACAATTCCCACAAAGAGAAAGATTTTTGTGTAATCAACATCGGTCCAGGTATAGGAGTAGGAATAGTAAGTAACGGAAAAATATTGAGAGGATATAAGAACGCTGCAGGGGAGTTAGGTCACGTTACGGTTAACCCCGAAGGCAGAAAGTGTAACTGCGGTAAAAAAGGTTGTTTGGAAACAGAAAGCTCAAGTAAAGCGATTGTTAGAAATTACGAAGAAATATCCGGGAAAAATTTAGAGTGTGAAGGAAGTTGTGAATCTGAATTAGTATATGAACTAGCCAAAAAAGGTGATGAAAATGCGATAAAAGCTTTTGAAAGAGCAGGAAAATATTTAGGAATTGGCATTGCTACTTTAGTCAATATTTTAAATCCAGAAAAGGTCTATATAGCAGGTGGGGTGTCAAACGGGTGGGAATTTCTTAAAGACAGCACAGAACAAAGTTACAACCAGAATATATTTTACGCAAACAAAGATGTGACCGTTGAAGTTTCTTCGATAGGGGAATACCTAACAGCTTGTGGAGCTGCGACTTATGCCTTTGAAAAATATGTAAGAGAAGAATTAATACCATGAGGAGGAAAATATAAATGTTTACAATTTTACCGAAGAAAGGTATTTCTTTGGGTCTTGGAGATAGAATAGGAATTGCTACCCACGGCCATATAAAGGTTGCAAAAAAATACAACTTCTTTCCTGTTTTCGCACAACAAAGCATTAGGGAATTAAACTTTACAGGAAGAACGTTCAGTGACGTGCGAAAAGACGTACTAAATGCACTCATTGAAGAAAATTATGTTGGAAACAGTGGATTTGATGGAGATCATTTGAAAAGCGATGAGGAGATTCAATATGCTTTAGATTCGGGTATTACAATGTTGACTTTGGATTGTTCAGAACATATGAATAATAAAGATTCTTCTATAAAAGAACGCATATTTGATCAATTTTATAACAAAAGCTTTTTTGTAAACGATATGCCCATAGAATATTCAAATAAAAACGAGTTGAATAAAATCGTTTCAATTTATGCCGGTGTTATCGAAAGAGTCATAGATGTATGGAACAAATTCCCGAAAGTAAATAAAAAAGAGGTAACTTTTGAAGTTTCAGTTGACGAGACAGATGTTCCAACAGACGAAAAAACACATTTTTTGATCTCTAAATATATCTACGACGAAGGAGTAAAAATAGATACCCTAGCCCCGCGGTTCCCTGGGGAGTTTCAAAAAGCTATTGACTATATAGGAAACCTACAAGAGTTTAAAAAGTCTCTTATCAAACAAGACAAAATAGCCAAATACTTTGGATACAGGCTTTCCATTCATTCTGGTAGTGATAAATTCTCTATTTATCCCATAATAGGTGAAGTTACTCAAGGTAATTACCACCTAAAAACATCTGGAACCAGCTATCTCGAAGCTATTAAGATTGTAGCTCAAAAAGATCCTGAATTCTTCAAAAAAATCTGGAAAACATGTCTTGATAAAAGAGAAGAGATGGATAAATACTACCATCTTTCCTGTGATCCATTCTCTGTTCCAAAAGATCTATCCCCAACAGAGTACCTACAAAACCCAGATGCAAGGCAAACGCTGCACGTTTCATATATGTTTGTTTTGAACCCTCAATACGATTTCAGAGAAAAGTTTTTTGAGATCCTTACAAAATACCAAAATGAATACCATCGAAACGTTGCGAACCATATAGAAAAACATGTTAAAGAACTTAAAATTGAAGAAAAAAAATAAAAACAGAAAAACTCAGAAAACAGGAGCATTTATTAGCTAAACTTAAATAATTGCTAATAAATGCTCCTAATTGCTTATAATCGGATTTGACAAGTAGGCGTTATTTTATTATAATTTTTTTGATTTGAAAATAAGAAAGTTGCTTTCTTAATAAGAAAACAATAAGAGAGGAAGGAGAAAATATGTTTGAAGGAATATTTACATCTTTAATTACGCCTTTCAACAATGAGAATAAAGTTGATTTATTTAGACTAGAGAATTTATTGTCTTTCTTAAAAGAAAAAGTACATGGCTTTTTTATTCTAGGGACTTATGGCTCAACAGCGTTGTTAAACGAAGTAGAAAAAAAACAAATTATCGATAAAGTAGTAGAAAACAAATTGAACAAACCAGTAATTGTTCACGTGGGATCAAGTAATCCTAATACATCTTTAGAACTTGCAAAATACGCTCAAAACAAGGGAGTAGATGCCGTGGCTTTTGTTCCTCCGTATTTTTATAATTACCAAGAAGAGGAAGTTATTTCATACTTTCAAAAAATAGTAAAAGAAATTACTATTCCCGTTTTTGTATATCTCAATCCCCCTAGAGTTGGATATAATCTTTCTGTATCTTGTGTAGAACAATTGGTAAGAATAGGAGTGTACGGTATTAAAGATACTACCAATAATTTAAATTATTTTTATGATTTATGTTCTACCGTTGATTTGGAAAAATTTAATTATCTAAATGGTTCGGAATTGTATCTAAATCCGACGATGCTTCATGGAGGGAAAGGCGCAATTTCTGCTATGTCTAATGCCTTTCCAGAGTATGTTGTCGATGTTTATAACGCTATAAAAAATGCCAATATGGAGGATTACAAAGAAAAAATGAATTATTTATTTGCTTACAGAAAAATTAGGAAATTAGGGCAGGGCATTCCAATAATTCATGCTATTTTGAATTTAAATGGCATTAATGTGGGACGTCCAAGGTTTCCATTCATATATGATGAAAATTTTCTTATAAAAGTAAAAAATGCTTTGGAAGGGCAAAAAATATTGAAGAGTTAAAGAGTAAATAATTTAATTAATAGATCTACCAAAAATTATATAACCTTTCAAAACTTAGACACTTTAGAAATAAAATGATAGACAAAAATAAGATTTTAATTTTAAAAGCGCTACAGATGGTTTGCCAGACTAAGAAAAACTAAAAGATGTTTTTAGCATCTCAAAAGACACTAAAACTATTTGTAACCAGGAGGTTATAATCAATATGATTGATTTGGTAACTTTAGGGGAAACGATGGTTTTATTTGTACCTGTAGAAACGGGGTCTATTAAGTATGTATATCAATTCAATAAACAAATTGGTGGAGCAGAGTCCAATGTTGCGATTGGTCTTTCAAGATTAGGAATAAAAACTGGTTGGATAAGCAAATTAGGGAAAGATGGGTTCGGAGATTATATTGAGTCATTTATTAGAGGTGAAGGGGTTGATGTTTCTCAAGTTAAAAGAGATGAGCAGCACCCCACGGGCGTTTTTTTTAAAGAACGGAGAGAATTAGGAGAAAGCAAAGTATATTATTACAGAAAGGGCTCTGCTGCAAGTTTTATAAATGAAAATGATTTAGATGAGAATTACATCTCTCAAGCAAAGTATTTACATTTGACTGGTATTACACCGGGATTAAGTGAATCTTGTTGTGAGGCAGTGTATAAAGCTATAGAAATAGCAAAAAAACATGATCTAAAAATCATCTTTGATCCCAACATTAGATTAAAGGTTTGGAATAATAAAGACAAAATGATAAATATTTTGTTGGATTTAATTAAAAAATCGGACATAGTACTTCCTGGTCTAAGTGAGGCAAAAATATTAATTAATGAAGATGATAAAGATAAAATTCTAGATAGATTTTTAAATCTGGGACCAGAAATTGTTGTTTTAAAAATGGGAGAAAAAGGTGCCTATTTGGGAACAAAGGATAAAAGAGTTTTGGTTCCAGGATTCCAAGTACCAAAAATAATAGATCCTATAGGTGCGGGGGATGCCTTTGCTGCTGGATTTATAACTGGTCTTACAAAGCGTTATGAATTAGAAGAATCTGTAAAATTAGGAAATGCCTGTGGGGCCTTTGCTTTAACGGTTAAAGGAGATGTAGAAAGCTTACCAAGCTGGGATGAATTAAAAGAATTTGTCGGAAATAGTCCAGAGTTAAATAGATAACTTTCTTAATAAATAAAAGGTGTGGATAAATATGGTGAAAATAGTTAATTATGATATCTTTTTCGAACAACCAAGATGGATGTTTTTAAAACTTGAAACTGATGATGGGTTAATTGGATGGGTAGAACCAATTGTAGAAGGCAGAGCAAAAACAGTAGCCCAAGCAGTTATAGAATTAATGGAAAAATATGTATTAAAGTATGAGAATATCGATAATATTGAAAACATTTGACAACTATTATTACCCATTTCAGAAATAGGCAAAAGTAAAGAATAACTAAAGGTAAAGTAAGTGTGACGAAAAAGAACTAAAATATTGGATAATTATCCACTCCAAGTAGACGAAATCGCAGTATAGTTGAGAAGAGTCACCGAATAATGACAATTGTATGACCTCCTTACGAGATAATAAAAATGTGGTATCAAATAAATTATATAGTGAGGAGGTAAACATCAAATATTGAAGGTATTAAAATTAGTTACAATGCATGTTTTATAGTTTCTAAAGAGATTTTTCAACTTAATTTGAGGAGGTGTCAGTATGAAGAAGTTATTGGTTATATTCTTAGTGTTAACTATTGTTGTTAGCATTTTTTCTCTGGATTACCCCCGTAAAACTGTTTCCATTATTTGCCCATGGGGAGCGGGTGGAGGAACAGACAGATTGGCAAGATTTTTAGCTGATGAATTATCTAAAGAGTTTGGAGTACCCTTTGTTGTTGTGAACCAAACCGGCGGCAGTGGTGCAGTTGGTCATGCTGCTGGGGCGTATGCAAATCCTGATGGATACACCCTAACTTTGGTAACCCTGGAAATAGCTAGTATGCATTGGATGGGTCTTACTCCTTTAACTTATGAAGATTTCGACTATATAGCTCAAGTTAATTTTGATCCTGCAGGCTTGATTGTTAAAGGGGACTCAGAATGGAATAGTACTGTGGAATTATTGGTTGATGTAGCCATGAATCCAGGAAAGTATCTGTTTTCAGGTTCAGGTGTAGGATCAGTTTGGGACCTTGCAAGAATCGGAATGTTTAATGCTGTTGGAATACCTCCCGATTACACAACTTGGATACCAACTACAGGAGCTGCTGCTGCTGTCGTAGAATTGTTAGGCGGTCATGTGGATGCTATCACTTCCAGTATTCCTGAAGTCTGGCCACAGATGGCATCTGGTGACCTTAAAGCTTTAGCAATTATGGCAGATGAAAGAGATCCGAGGTACTCAAATATTCCAACATTAAAAGAGATAGGAATTGATTGGTCGGCAGGAACATGGCGTGGAATTGCTGTACCTAAGGGAACACCACCAGAGATAAAAGACTTGCTAGAAGAAAAAATTATAAAAATAGCCCAATCTCAAGATTTTAAAGATTTCATGGATAAAAATGGTTTTGGTATTAAAATTCGTGGTTCTCAGGAATTTACAGAGTATGTTGCTGAGCAAGACAAAGTTTGGAGAGAGATACTCCAAATCGGGGGGTATTTGCCAGAATAGTCTCTTTTCTCCCCGACACTTACTTGTCGGGGAGATTGTTTAAAAATACTTGTCAATTTTAGAGAGGTGCTAAAAGATGAACTATAAAAATATTGTATATGGTAGCATCTTGAGTTTATTATCAATCATTGTTATTTTAATAAGTTTAGAATTCCCTAGTTATGTAGTAAGAGGTCAAGAATTGCCTGGTCCGAGTTTTTTTCCGCAAGTAATAAGTATTTTTCTTATAGTAATAGGAATTTATGAAATAATCGTAGGCATTCTTCGGACTTTTAAATTAAAAAAGTTGAATGAAGAAGGTCTAAAAAAAGAAGAAGAGGTTAGAAAAACTGTAGTTACAAAGAAAGGATTATTTAATATAACTGTTGTCATTGCTGGAATAATTTTATTTGTTCCATTTATTAATCTTGTTGGATTTAAATTGGGGCTCTTTATTTTTTCAACTATTTTGATGACTACCTTTGGTGTGCGTTTATTAAGAGCACTGATTTATTCAGGTATCGTGACGGTAATTATTATCTTGATCTTTGAGTACCTTTTCAAAATACCTTTTCCCGAAGGGATCCTTTTTTCATTTTAAAACAGGAGTGATTTGAATGGAAAATGTTTTGCAAGTATTTCAACCCGACGTCTTATTTCCAATGTTGATTGCTATGTTTTTTGGAATCTTTGTAGGAGGTATACCAGGCCTCACCGCAACAATGGCCGTAGCTTTAATAATTCCTATAACTTATTATATGAGCCCTTTAGCGGCGTTGGCAATGGTTGTGGGAGTTACCTTTACGTCTATATTTGCAGGTGATATTCCAGCTACTAACTTAAGAATACCAGGTACTCCTTCATCAGGAGCTGCAGTTTTAGATGGTCATGAGATGGCTAAAAAAGGAAAAGGTAGCTTAGCCTTATCACTTGATTTGTTTTGTTCAGCCATAGGAGGTCTTATTGGCGTTTTGATTTTAATAACAGTTTCTTCACCTTTAGCCAAGCTAGCTCTTCAATTTACTAACTATGAATACTTTTGGTTGGGAATTTTTGGCTTAAGCATGAGCGCTGTACTCAGTTCAGGAAATGTAATAAAGGGCTTATCGTCAGCTTTATTGGGCGTATTGATTTCAACTATTGGCATAGACATTACAACTGGCTATCCAAGATTCACTTTTGGGAATATTGAATTGATGGGGGGAATTGAATTTATACCTGCGATGATTGGACTATTTGGGATTTCAGAGGTTCTAAAAAATATTGAACGAGGAAGTTCAGGTTTAGGTGTCCCAACTATAAAAGAAAAGATGGGTGTACCTATTCTTGAAGCTTTAAAAATAATTATAAAAAAACCGTTTGTTATAATAAAATCAGCAATAATTGGTACTTTTATAGGTGCACTACCCGGTGCCGGAGCTGATATTGGAGCTTGGGTCGCGTATGGCACAGAAAAGAAAACTTCAAAAAAATCAAAAGAGTTTGGAACGGGTATTGTCGATGGAGTAATAGCTCCTACATCTGCAAATAATGCAGCATTAGGAGGGACATGGATACCTGCATTGGTATTTGGGATTCCAGGAGATAGCATAACTGCCATTGTACTCGGTGCATTCCTTATGTTTGGAATACAACCCGGGCCTCTTATATTTGAACAAAGCGGAGACATTGTAACTGGTTTATTTACACTAGCAATAATTGCCAACATTTTCTTGATATTTGTTGGTTATCTAGGAATTAGAGCTTACTCACAGATCCTAAAAATGAATACTTCAATTGTTATGGCAATTGTAGTAATTTTCTCCATGATTGGGTCTTATGCTATAAGAAATAGTTTTTTCGACATATACGTGATGCTGCTTTTTGGAGTCGTAGGTTATCTGTTTGAAAAAATAAATGTCCCAACTCCGCCGATGATACTTGGCATTATTCTAGGTCCAATGATAGAAGATAATCTAAGAGTTGGATTAACAAAAACAGGCGGGGATATGACACTCTTTTTCACAAGACCTATTTCTTTGGTTTTCGTAATTCTTATTACATTGACTTTTTTGGGTGGACCAATTTCTAAACTAATTGGAAAAATCTTTGGAGGTGATGAAAACAAATGAAACCTTTTATCGTTAAGAACCTTTTTGAAAAAGATAACAAGAAACCTTATGAAATACCAATTTCAAGGAATAGTTTTGGGAAATTTGTCCAATTGTCAAATATGGAAACAGAAGCTGAAAAACATAAAAAGTGGACTGATGTGTATATAGTTCTTGATGGTGAAGCCGATTTAACCGTTGGAGAGGACTTATTGAATTCAAAAGAGATCGAAGATGGTGAGTTTAGGGGTGGAGAAATTACTAAACCAATAACAACAAAGTTGAGAAAAGGTTCTATCGCTATTATAACTCATAATTTTCCTCATAAGCTTAAAACATATGATGTTTTTGCTCAGTTAGTTATCAAAATAAAAGATAATTAATTAAGGTGCTTGTCAAATAAATATAGTATAATATTTGGAAAAAAGATATAAAAGTAGGTGAAAATATATTCAAACTATCAGAAAAGTTCTGGAGGTATTAGATTATATAGTCTATGCACCAAAACCAGTTAATGTAACAGAAATTGCAAGAGAGTTTGATATGTCTATATCTAATGCTTACAAGTATTTAGACGACTTGTACAAAGGGGGCCTGCTGTCAAAGAATAGCGATAAGTCATATTTCCCGAGTTTTAAACTTGTGGAGTATGGGAGTATTATTTTAAAAAAAATAAATCTAAGGGAGATTGCACATCCCCATTTAGTTAATTTAATGGTAAAAACAGGTCAAACAGTTCATTTGGCTATTAAAGAAGGATATGAAGGAATATATATTGAAAAGATAGAAGGTCCTAATTCTTTACCAATGATGTCAAGGATCGGAATGAAGATAAATCTTTATGCAACAGCATTTGGAAAAGCTATTTTGGCTCATTTACCTGAAGAAGAGATAGAAGAATATCTAGAAAGTGTGGAGTTGAAAAAAAGGGGTAAAAACACAATTACTGATCCCAACAAATTGAAAAATGAACTTAAGAAAATAAGAGAAAGAGGATACTCAATAGATAACGAAGAAAATGAAATTGGGATCTTTTGTATAGGAGCTCCTATATTTAACTACGATAAAAAAGTGATAGGCGGTGTAAGTATTTCGATGAGTGCCGCTAGGGCAGAAGGGGAGAAAGTAGATGAATACATCCGCTATGTTATGGAATGTGCCAAAAATATTTCAAAGTTGTTGGGATATAAAGGTTAGAGATTTTTATGGTACTTCCCTAAAAGGTTCAACGATAATGGTTTCATAATTTTTATACAACCACATTCCTGGTTTTGCTCCTTTTGGTTTCCATACGTTTTTCCTTTGAGTGTAATCAACCGCTACATTGGAGGACATTTTTGCTTTAGAAAATGTTGCAGCAATTCTTGCTGCGTAATCTATTACTTCTTCTGGTATTTCTTTACCAGAAGATTTTATTATTGTATGAGAGCTGGGGATTTCATGTGTATGTAGCCAGATATCGGCCTGTGCTGCTGATCTTGTTAATTCATCGTTTTGTTTGTTGTTTTTCCCAACTAGTATTTCAAAGCCTTTGTAATTAAATTTCCTAAAAGTTGTTTTTACTTTTCTTTCCCTTTTAGATTTTTTGTTTTCACTTAACAGCCCTATATCTTTCATCTCTTCTTTAATCTCTATTAAGGTTTCAATATCTTCTGCAGAAGATATTGTTTCAAATAACTGATTAAAATATTCAAGCTCGTTATTCACTTTTTTTATTCTTTTTTTAGCATATTCGACTTTTGACTTTGTCCTTTTTATATTTTTATACAGTTTTCCCAAGTTTTGCGTTGGGGATAAAAGGGGATCTATCTCGATTGTAACTTCCTCACCGGTATTCCAATCGTTTACCGTAAAGTATCTTTCACCTTTTTTTATTTTGTAGAGATAAGCTTGAAGAAGCTCTCCCTTTTTTTCTAAATCTTTTAGATTTTTTTCTTCATTTAAATCTTGTAATATTTGTTCTTTGGTCTTTTCTAGTCTGTCGATTTCACTTTTTACCCTTTTTTCTAAATCTCTTTTTATTTCCAATAATCGTGATTGATTAGCCCTTTCTTGAAAGACTTTGAGCAGTGCCTCTGATGGTTTTAATTCCTCATATTTAAAATTATTGGGAGTAATTGCAGAGAAATCATATGTGTTCCCCTCTTTGAAGTAAAAAAGATAAGGTTTTTTAAGATCTTTTATAGCTCTTTGGATACCTATTTCTTGCAAAAAAGCTATTGATTTTTTAGAAAACCCCATCAATCTATCATAATCAATATTTTCAATGTTTTCTATATTTTCTTCCAATATATTTGTTTGAGAATCATCGTAGTAAGGCAGGTATTTAACTCCTGGAATTATAGGTCTAAATTCTTCATAAACCCTTTTTAAAGATTCTTCTACTTTATTATCTTCGTTAACGAGTATTAAGTTAGAATTTCTTCCCATTAATTCGAAAAATAGCTTATATTCTCTCATTGCAGAAGTTTCTTGATCGTAACTTTCAATTTCAAAGTAACCTATCCTGTCTAAACCTAACTGTTCAACATCTACCACTCTTCCGTTTCTTGTCTTTTTTCGTAAAAACTGTGCAAAGTTCGCTGGTTGTATGGGTACGTTTGGTTTTTGAGAAAGTAAAATAACATAGGAAGGGCTTATTAAAGAAAGAAGCACAAAACTTTGAGAAAATTGTATTAACACTTGGGATTTGATAGGTTGATAAATATTTTTAATTCTATCTCCCAAAATGTTGTTTTTTATTTCTTTTAAAACTTTATGCAATACCAAACCATCAAAAGGCAAATAAACCACCTCTTTTATAATGAAAATATAGAGCCCATTAAGAACACAAAAGAGGCAAAAGGATTTCTGCCTCTTTTGTGTTTTGTACAAATTTTATGAAATTAAAATTCTACGCCGCTGAGCCTTTCTTTCCTTTATCCATAAAACCAACTATCAAAGAAATAATACCAACGATGATGTCTATCCAAGCATGCCAGTTTGGCATGGTTGCAACACTAAAACCTGCAATAGCCATTAGCACAAGGTAAATTCCAACGACTATCAACCATGTTTTAGACATAATACCCCCTCCTTTGTACTTAACTTTAGACAAAATTAGACGATAGACTAAGTGAAACACTGCTGAAAAAAGTTGAACAAATTTATCGGCTTAAACACTATTGATATGATAGAAAATATATATTACGAATATTATAACTTTAGAATAATTTTTGTTTAACTAGGAAATTATTATACTATAGCAGTTTACTAATTTGTGATATAATATCGAAAGTAAGAATTATTGAAAGTCAAAATAAACGTTAAAATTCCCACTCATTATAGCTAGGAGGTTCACATTTGAAAAAAAACACTAAAGTTCGATTATTGTTATTATTACTCATCTTGTCTGGGATTTATTCTTTGGCCTTTGCTGATATCCTAATTTTAAATTCATATAATCCGGGTTTGTCATGGTCAGATAGGGAATTAGAAGGTATATATTCAATTTTAGAAGATGAAGAAAGTATAAATATATATGTTGAATATCTTGATAGCAAAAGGTTTGGCGATGATAATAGTTTAAACATATTCAAAGAGTACTTTGAAAAAAAATTTAGTAATTTTACTTTTGATGTCGTTATCGCTCTGGATAATAACGCCTTTGATTTTGTTTTATCAAATTATGAATCACTTTTTTTGGGAACCCCTATAGTGCATGCCGGGATCAATTACTATCAAGAGTACGATTTGAGTAAATTGAACTTTGTAAGTGGGATTGTAGAGATTCATGATATAAAAGAAACCTTAGAATTAGCTCTAAATCTTCATCCAAATACAGAGAATGTTTATGTGATTGTTGATAATCAGACTAAAACAGGAAAACTTTTCAAGCAAGAAGTGGAAGAAAATGTAATACCTGAATTTGAGGATATTAATTTTATCTTTTTAAATGATTCATTGGTTCAAATAAAACAAGAGCTTGATACACCTTTGCAAAACTCAATAGTACTTCTTTTGGCTTTTAGTAAAGATATTTATGGAAATTTTTATGATTATACCGAAGTTGAAGAATATATGGGACAATTTAATAAGCTTCCTATTTATACTACCTCAAGTGTGTATATGGGCAATAATGTTGTAGGAGGGAAAATCACCAGTGCATACGATCAAGGACTTAAAGCTGGAGAAATAGCAAAAGACTTATTAAATGGAGCCAATATCAAAGAGTTGCCAAGAATTTACTTCCCTGATAATAAATACGTTTTTAATTTTCCTGCATTGGAAAGATTTGGTATTTCAATCAAGAACCTACCAGTAGATTCAACAATCCAGAACAAACCTCTTTCTTTCTATGAAAATTACCCTGTGTTTTTTTGGATAGTAATGATTCTAATACCTTTTTTCATTGTATTTATATATGTTCTAAGAGAAGAAAATTTAAAACTTCACTCTCTTTTGAAGGAATTAAATGAGGTAAAGGAAGAGGCTCAAAGGTATAATGAGGAACTTACCACAGCAAATGAACAATTAACTTCCTACAACGAAGAGTTAATATCACAAAATGAGGAAATAGAAAGTAATTATCAGGAGATAGAACAACTGAATAATAAAATGATTAATCTGTTAGAAATTATCTACGAAGTAGGAGATGAAAAGGTAAAAGCAGAAGATTTCTTTCAGAAATTTTTAAATACTTTAATCATTGAAATTCCAGAAGCTGACTATGGTAGTGTTTCTATAATAGAAGAAGACAGTTGGAGATTTTTAGCTGCTTTGGGTCATGATATTAATGGTTTAAAAAGTTTAAACCTCAAAAAAAGTTACGCCTTTTTGGCTGAAGAATCTACGGTAATTGATGACATACTTTCATTGGATGAAGAAAAGATGCCTAAAGATGTAGCCAATTTAATGTACAAATTTACCAAACCAATAAAATTCTGTCTACTGAAAACAATAAAAATAGACGAAGATAGATATTTGAATATTTCCCTTGATATTAAAAAAGATAGCGATGAAAAGTTTTCTGAACAATCCGTTAGATTTTTTGATTCCTTATTAAATCTGGCAAAAATGTTTTTTGTCAATAGAATAAGAACACAAGATGTAAAAAATGCTTATGCAACCTTTTCTAGCAAACTTTCTATATTAGCAGAATCACACGATGAAAACAGCAAGAAACATATTTTCCGTGTAAGTGAATTATCTGCATTTTTTGCCGAAAAATTAGGGTTACCCAAAGAACAAGTTGAAAAGATAAGAGACTTTTCTCCCCTTCACGATGTGGGGAAACTTTTTGTTCCTGCCGAGATTCTTAATAAACCGGGTAAACTAAACGAAAAAGAATGGGAAGAAATCAAAAAACATCCGCTATATGCTGATAATTTGTTGGAAGGCTCATATTTCGAAACAGCAAGAAAAATTGCCCTTTACCATCATGAACATTACGATGGAAGTGGGTATCCTTTTAGATTAAGGGGTGAGCAGATTCCCATTGAAGCCCAGATTGTTGAATTAGTAGATGTATACGATGCCTTAAGATCAAAGAGAAGTTATAAAGAAGCTTTCTCACATAGGGAAGCGGTTGAAATATTGTTACATGGGGATAACAGGACAAAACCAGAACATTTTAATCCAAAACTGTTGGAAATATTGAAAAGATATGAGAGAGAAATAGAAGAACTATATAAAAAATACGAAGAGTAGGAAATGATTCTTAATCGGAGGTGTTTGAATGGAAAATTCACAAATCGACTCAAAAACAAAAAAACATTTATTAAATTTCCAAAAGAACGAGATAACCGAACATATGATTTATACAAAGTTATCTAAATCAACTAAAGATACCAAAAATAAAAAAGTCTTAGAAAGCATAGCAAGCGAAGAATTAAAACACCACGATTTTTGGAAAAGTTATACGAACGAAGATGTAAAACCTAATTACATAAAAATTATATTTTTTTTCATTCTTTCTAAAATACTTGGATTAACCTTCAGTTTGAAGCTTATGGAAAATGGTGAAGAAAAGGCTCAAATCTCTTACCAAGATGTTTCCAGTGTAGTCCCCCAAGCAAAACAGATTGAAGCAGAAGAAGATAAGCATGAACGTGAACTTTTAGAAATGATAGAAGAAGAAAGATTAAATTATGTGGGATCGATTGTGTTGGGTTTAAACGATGCATTAGTCGAATTGACTGGTGCATTAGCAGGTTTGACCTTTGCCCTTCAAAACGGAGTAGTAATTGCTACATCTGGATTAATAACGGGGATAGCTGCATCATTGTCAATGGCGGCATCCGAGTATCTATCAAAAAGAGCCGAAAACGATGAAAGAGCATTAAAGTCAGCAGCTTACACGGGAATTGCATATATAATTACGGTATTTTTTTTAATTTTTCCCTATTGGATAATGCCTAATAATTATTTTTTAAGTTTAATTATAACTTTACTAATAGCTGTTATAATAATATTGATTTTCAATTTTTATATCTCTGTAGCCAAAGATCTAAATTTCAAAAGTAGATTTCTTGAAATGGCAGGGATAAGTTTAGGGGTTGCGGGATTAACCTTTTTTATAGGGTTTATTGTGAGAATTACATTGGGCGTTTCAATTTAACTCCATACATATTTCAAAGGGGGAGTTTGCGTTGAAAAGAATCAGCACCAAGATTATTTTATCTTCTGCCTTGTTAGTGATTGCAGTGGTAACCGTTATAAGTCTTGTATCAATTTTCAGATCCACTGCTCTTTTAGAAGAATATTCACTAAGTGGGGTGGAAAATTTAACTTCGAGCGTTGCATCTGATCTGGGGTCACAAACAAGTATTATTGAAATAGTCGTGGATAATTATAGTGGCTCTGCTTTTTTGGGATTTGATCCTTTTATAGCGAGTTTTTCAAATGCGGAAGTGATAAGGTTTTTGGATAGAGCTAAGGATGTACCCAAAAATTTTTCCCAAAAAATAGAAGGTAACTCAACCTCCTTCATCGTTTTCAATCCTGATATGTTAAGGACAAAAGAATTGTATTCTCTTTACTACATTGAAAACGAAGATAAAAGTTTAGAAAACGAATATATAGAACTAGACGAAACTTTTAAACCCGAAAATAAAAAATATCAGTGGTTTTTTGAAGCAAGAGACAAAGGTGAAGGTGTTTGGACAGATATATACTTTGATGAATATTTACAGACAGACGTAATTACTTATTCTGTTCCTTATTTTGATCCAGAAGAAGGGACTTTTGTTGGTGTTGCAGGGATGAGTTTTCCTTTGGAATATTTTGCCAACTCGATTCAAAAAGATTTAGGATATGAAAAAGCATACGCATACTTAGTGGATGATAATTTTAATGTAATTTACCATCCTCTTTATGAATCTGGAACGAGTATAGAAGAAGAAATAACAGATTATATAGAAACCATAAGATCCCATACACAAGGGACTTTTTTAGAAAGATCAAATGGCGAAGTTTTTTTAACCAGTTATTCAAAACTACCTAATAACTGGATTTTGTTATTAAATTTACCTCAAAGCGAAATATACAGTGAAATAAATAGTTTAACGCTGCTTATAATCCTAATAACAGTTGTAGGAGTAGTTATAGCAATAGTAGTTGCTTACTTTGTTGGAAAAGGTATCTCAAAACCAATAATAGATTTTTCAAACGTTTTATTAAAATTTGGAGAAGGGAATTTGGATGTAGAGTTTGAAAGTAAGTCCAAAGATGAAGTAGGAGAAATGGCTCAATCATTTAGTAAAATGCGAGATAACTTAAAGGAAACGATTGAAAGCATTAAAGATGTCTCTTACAAAGTCGAAACATCTTCAAGGGAATTAAAAGAAGCCTCGCAAAAATTCGAAAAGTCATCAGAAGAAGTTCTTGAAGAAGCAAAAAATATAGAGTCAATTTCGGAAGATAGTGCCTCATCGGTTGAAGAGATCACATCCGGTATTGAAGAAATTGCCTCTTCAGCACAAAGTTTATCTTCTGCTGCACAAGAGTTATCCAATTCAGCTGAAATGACACAAAGCCAAGCTAACAAAGGGATGGAAAGTATTCACAATATAGTAAAGAAAATAGAGGTTGGTGTGGAGGAATCCAAAGAAGCAGAAGAAAATGTTTCAAAACTTTTGGAAAAAGCAGAAAATATTGGAAATATTATTCAAACTATAAATTCCATCACTGAACAGACGAACCTGTTAGCACTGAACGCAGCGATAGAAGCAGCAAGAGCAGGAGAAGCGGGAAGAGGATTTGCCGTTGTAGCAGATGAAATAAGAAAATTAGCAGAAGAAAGTGGTAAAGCAACCGATGAAATCGCCAACATTTTAGAGGATCTAAAAAAAAGTACCAACAACGTCAACGATGTAACCAACAAAACAGTTAATACTATTGCAGAAATCAACGAAGAAGCCAACAAGGTTCGAGAACAATTTGAAAGCATATTAGGTGAGATAAACGGGATGATTTCGGGGGTTGAAAACGTCACTGCCAGTTCGCAAGAGCAAAGTGCCAGTACGCAAGAAATGAGTTCTTCAATGGAAAGAATAGCTAGAACGGTAAATGAAACCAGCGATAAAATAAAAGAAATTAAGATGCTGATGCAAAGTCAATCTGAAAACGCTGGATCACTTAACGAAAGAGCTGAAGAATTAGAAAAACTTTCTCAAAATCTAAATTCAGCTATTTCAAAATTCAAATTGAGTAGTGAATAATAGGGAGGAAACAGAATAAAGAAGTTATCAATTATCTTCATATTTTTGATTCTAATTGCTTTATTCACTTTTGGAGAAACAACAATAAGAATAAAAAGTCCTTCAGAAATTTATACTAAAATTTATGAAACGGTACCTTTTTATAGATTTGTAAACTCAACTGAAGGGATAGGTCAAGATTATATCAAAGAATTACTTTCAACCACATTAGAATCTACAAATACAAATATTCAAAATTTTTTAAATGCCCCAATGGTATTTTATTCGGATAAAGACTATTCCTTTAGGGAATTATTTAATCCGAACTATTTTAACCTTTTATTTGACATTATTGTTAATTCAAAAGGTATCGCTATATACTCTACCGAATACGAAGTTTTTAATGAAATCTTTACAAAGATCTTTGGTGCTAATAAAGTAAGCGATGACCTATACACCTTAGGAGAAAGAAATTTTGCTGTTCAAAAAAATGATGAGGGCATCTTTTTGAACATGGAACCTACAACCTTTGATGATAATTCAAAGGGTTTAGTATCAGGCTCGCTGGAAAATATTTTAAATGAAAATAAACATTGGGATTTTTACGTTACCGTTGATTCTAGAACCTTAAAGGCAACATTTGAGTCTAAAGATTATAGAGGGGTCCGAAAAAATTTTGATTTGGCAATTTTGGAAAACAAAAAATTGTTTGGAGAAGTTTTGAATATAGAAAAGTTGGATAAAACCAATTTCCAAGCATACTTCAAAAATTTTTTAACGCCTTTGGACGATGAAAGTAAAAATGTTATAGGATTTATAGCCAATAGTATCAAAGAAGATGAGTTTTTAGCTATTAGTTCACAAAATATTAGTAATAACGAGCTGAACTTATTCTTTGAAGCATCAATTGATACTTCAAAACTGAAAGAATTTGCAGAAGAAAGAAATATAGAAGAGGGAAAAGTTGGAACCTACAATTATTATCTTTGGTCTAATCAAAGTATGGAAAACCAAATTTACCTTTATTTTGTAGAAGATGAATTCATATTCTCAAACGTTTTACCCAATAGGATGAATGTGTATTTATCGGAAATACCTCGATTTAAAAATGCAAAATTTTATGTAGAAATTGAAAGAAAAGAAGGTCTCGATAATCTATTAATCTTAGATATTTCAAATTACTTATCAGAGAATTTTTATGGTTCTTTAGATAGCTGGATAATAAAAGAAGAATACGATAATGATGGAATATATACAGTAGAAATGAAAATTAGATAAAAATTATAGTTTAGAAAGTTTGATTCGAAAGGAGTGCATTCTTTATGCTTTTTGGACTGATAGACAAGAATAAAAGTTTGCTTAAAAAATATTCAAAGATCGCAAATAAAATAAACGAATTAGAAGAAAGTATGAAATCTCTCAGCGACACTGAATTATCTGGAAAGACTCCGGAATTTAAAAACAGGTTAAAACAAGGTGAGAGTTTGGACGATATCTTACCTGAAGCCTTTGCTGTTGTAAGAGAAGCCTCACGAAGAACGGTAGGAATGAGGCATTTCGATGTACAGTTAATGGGAGGTATCGCTTTACATGAGGGTAAGATAACCGAGATGAAAACTGGGGAAGGAAAGACTTTAGTTGCAACCCTTCCAATTTATCTAAATGCCTTAACAGGAAAAAATGTTCATTTGGCTACCCATAATGACTATTTGGCTAAAAGAGATGCAAATTGGATGGGACCGGTTTATGAGTACCTTGGATTGAGCGTAGGGTACATTCAAGCCAATATGGACAAAGAAGACAGAAAAAAAGCTTATCAAGCTGATATAACTTACGGTACTGCTAATGAATTTGGATTTGATTATTTAAGGGACAATTTAGTTTACGAAATGAGCGACAAAGTACAAAGAGGACATTACTTTACAATAGTTGATGAAGCTGATTCTATTTTGATAGATGAAGCGAGAACACCTTTAATCATTTCCGGACCTTCAGATACTCCTTCTGAACTTTACAGAAGATTTGCGTCTTTGGCTAAGAGATTCATAGTTGAAAAAGATTACACTATAGATGAAAAACAAAAGACTTTAGCGTTAACAGAAGAAGGGATAAGCAAAGCAGAAAAGTTATTATCTGTCGATAATTTATATGATCCAAGCAATATTAAGTATTTGTTCCACCTCTTGAACGCCTTAAAGGCGATAAATTTTTTCAAAAAAGATAAAGATTATATCATTAGCAATGGAGAAGTTGTTATCGTTGATGAATTTACCGGAAGATTATTACCTGGAAGAAGGTATTCGGAAGGATTGCACCAGGCTATAGAAGCAAAAGAAGGAGTAAAAATTAAAGAAGAAAGCGTAACTTTTGCTACAATAACTTTCCAAAATTATTTTAGGATGTATGAAAAATTATCTGGTATGACCGGAACTGCAAAAACTGAGGAAGACGAGTTCAAAGCGATATACAACACAGAAGTTGTTGTTATTCCTACCAACAAACCTGTTATTAGAGAAGATAGAAATGATTTAATTTTTAAAACCGAAAAAGAGAAATATCAATCAATAATTGATGAAATAGTAAAGCGTAATCAAAAAGGGCAACCAGTATTGGTGGGAACAACGTCCATAGAAAACAGCGAAACCATAAGTGAGATACTAAAAAAAAGAGGAATAAAACATGAAGTTTTGAACGCAAAATACCACGAAAGGGAAGCAGAAATTATCGCTCAGGCAGGAGAAAAAAATGCCGTTACCATAGCCACGAATATGGCGGGTAGAGGAACCGATATTAAATTGGGAGAAGGAGTTAAAGAACTTGGCGGCCTTTTTGTTTTAGGTACTGAAAGGCATGAAAGCAGAAGAATAGATAACCAACTAATAGGTAGATCTGGTAGGCAAGGGGATCCTGGTGAATCAAGATTTATTATCTCTTTTGAAGATAATGTTTTAAGATTGTTCGGTGGGGAAAGAATGAAAAACATGATGAATGCTTTAAAAATAGAAGAAGGACAACCCATAGAACATAAAATGCTTAGTAAAGTTATTCGAGATGCCCAAAAAAAAATAGAAGGGATACACTTTTCGATAAGAAAAAGATTGTACGAATTTGACTCTGTAATGGACAAACAAAGATCTGTAATATACAATCATAGGGATTGGATACTCGAGCAAGGCAATTATGATGATCATATAAAAGAAATCTTTAGGGATGTTGTGGAAAGAATTGTGGAATCCTCGTGGGATGAAGTGGAAGAAAAATACGATAAAAGTAGTATTTCAGAAAAGTTGAAACAATATTTGATAATTTCTGAAATAAAGGGAAACACGCGTGAGGAAATAGAAAATGAAATTTTTGATCTACTTTGGAAGAGATATCAATACAAAAAAGAGGAGTTTGGAGAAGATTTTAACAAAGTTGCAAAATTTGTGATGTTAAGAATAATAGATGAAAAATGGAGGTACCATTTAGATTCTATTGAAGCGTTAAAGGAAGCTGTGGGATTAAGATCCTATGGCCAAAAAGACCCTGTTATGGAATTTAAAAAAGAATCGTACCTACTTTTTGATCAAATGGTTGACAGTATATACGACGAAATAGTCAATTATCTAATGAGAATAGCAAGGGTCGTTCCAGAAAAAGAAGAAAGGGAAGCAAAAAAAATATATGCCAGTTTGAACTTTGTACATAACAACGTATCAGCGGTTGATGAATCAAACAATGGTGAAGGATCTAAAAATAAAAATACGGCTAAGCAATCCAACAAAATTAAAAAAAGGTATAAAGTTAAGAGATAATAATTGAAGCCATTTTTAAGAGGTGATTCGATGATAGAATACGAAACGAAAGTCAAAATAGATGAGTTGAAAGAAAATTTTGAAGATTTAAAAGGAATTTTTGGTATAGAAGAAGCAGAAGAAGAAGTTAAAAAACTTGACAAAGAAATGATGGAACCAAACTTTTGGAATGATCAAAATAGAGCCAAAAAGATCTCCAAAATCGCACAAAATTTAAAAGATGAAATAGATGAATTTAAAAAATTGCAGAGCGATTTTGAAGAATTGGAAATAGCGGTTGAATTATCAGAGGATGATCCATCAATGAACGCTCAAGTTGAAGCAATTTTAAAAGGTATTGAAAAAAAGATAGGTTCTTTTCGTCTAAGGATGTTATTATCCGAAGAATATGATGATGCAAACGCCTTTCTTAGTCTACATCCTGGTGCGGGAGGAACAGAATCACAGGATTGGGCATCTATGTTATTGAGAATGTACACTCGATGGGCAGATAAAAATAATTATGACATTGAAACGATAGATTTTCAAGAAGGAGACGAGGCTGGAATAAAAAGTGCCACCATCAAAATTTCAGGTCCCTATGCATACGGTAAATTAAAGTATGAAAGTGGTGTACATAGATTAGTTAGAATTTCTCCATTTGACGCTAATGGAAGAAGACACACTTCTTTCGCGTCAATATCCGTGATGCCTGAATTTGATGAAAATGTTGAGATAGAAATAAATCCAGACGATTTGAAAATAGATACTTATAGATCCAGTGGAGCAGGTGGCCAACATGTTAATAAAACAGATTCAGCAGTTAGAATTACTCATTTACCTACAGGCATAGTGGTAGCGGTGCAAAACGAGCGCTCACAACACAAAAACAAAGCCACCGCTTTAAAAATTCTAAGGGCAAAGTTATACGAGATAGAACACCAAAAAAATTTAGAAGAAAAACTAAAATTACGTGGAGAAGTAAAAGACATTTCCTGGGGTAATCAGATTAGATCATATGTTTTGTATCCATATACTTTGGTTAAAGACCTAAGAACAGAGTATGAAACCTCTAACGCTCAAGCCGTATTAGATGGGGAAATAGATGAATTCATAGAAGAAGAACTGTTATTCTTTGCAAAATATAAGTAAAAAAATTAACTTGCTTTTCCGCGAAAGAGGTGTATAATAATAGTAAGAAAATACAATGATTTTCATAAAAGTGTAATGGTTGAGGAAATCTTATCCTATTTGATAACTAAAAAAGACGGCATTTATGTGGATTGTACTGCTGGTGAAGGCGGACATATAAAAGCTATTTTAGAATTCACAAATAACAAAGCTAAAATAATTGGAGTAGATGTGGACTATGAGGTATTGGAGATAGCAGAACAAAGATTAAAAGACTTTTCGGATAATGTGGTATTGATTAAATCTTCTTATAAAGACATAGATATGGTCTTAAGGGGATTAGATATTGATAAAGTTGATGGTTTTTTAATGGATTTAGGTGTATCTACGTTTCAACTAAAAGGCGAAAATAGAGGGTTTACTTTTACTAAAGACGAACCTTTAGACATGAGAATGGATGTCCAAGCAAAGAAGAATGCAGCTTACATAGTCAATAATTATTCACAAGAAGAGCTCAGACGTATTATCTTTGAGTATGGAGAAGAAAAAAGGTTTGCTCACAGTATTTCAAAAAGCATTATAAAAAGCAGGCCTATAAACACCACACAAGAGTTAGTGAACGCTATAAGGAAAGGGTTACCTAGTTCAGTAACACACGACAGGCGCAGACATTTTGCCACAAAAACTTTTCAAGCTCTGAGAATAGAAGTTAATGAAGAATTAAAAAACATCGAAGAAACCCTTGCTAAATTTGAAAGTTTTTTAACTACAGGAGCAAGAGTAGCGGTAATAAGTTTTCATTCACTGGAAGACAGGATCGTTAAAGATTTTTTCAAAAATAATGAAAGATATGATTTCCTCACTCCCAAACCTATTTTACCTACGCAAGAAGAAATAAAATATAATCCAAGAAGTAGAAGTGCCAAATTGAGGGTAGCCGAGTATGTAGGGGTGTAAAGAATGACAAGAGTTAGGGGGAGTTTCTATGGAAAGAAGCGTGTTCGGTAAAAGTAAAGGAATAGAAAAAACTAAATCTAAAGTTAAGTCTCTCGATATTGCTACAATCGTTTTAGTTTTCTTAGCCTTTTTAACCGTTAGCATTTGGCTTACTATCTTTCTTAACTTTGGTAAAAATATTGAGAATTATAAATCCATAATAGTCCAATCTCAGATGGAGCTTAATAATATGGAATCAAAAGTATCTGCCTTAGATAGCGAAATAGACAGATACATAGGGATCTTAAATATTGTGGGGAAATAATTCAACTATGAAACACAAATGGTTAATTTTCACCTTCCTTTTTCTTTCAGGATATATTTTTCTTATCACCATCACCTTTGTGTATAATAACTCTTTGGAAAAGGACTTTAACGAACTCTCAACTTCTTTAGAAAATAATAAATACTCAGAACTTGTTGATTCCAAAGGAAATATGATTGTATATAACCAAGAAAAATACGAAGCTTGGGTAGATTTAGGTTTTATGAAATCACGAAACGATTTTAAAAAAAACAAATATTTGTTGAATCAAAGGTTTAGTGACAACGAAATAGAAAACATTAAGTTTTTAAAATGGGGAAGTTATGATACTTATGAAGAGGCTTATATAGATCTTGGAATTTTAAACAAATACGCGAGGATATATCCTGTCACTCACCGCGTTTACAATGAATTATTTTCTCTTGATCTACTAATCGGAAAAACTGATAGAACCACCTATGGAATCGAACCTTTTTTATTAGAGAATGGAATTTTAGATAGTCAAAAAACAGTCAGTTTAAGTATAGATTTGAAAATGCAGCAAATAGCATATGAAGAACTTCAAAATACCGTAAAAAAAGAATCCGCGGAAGGCGGAATTGTCGTAGTTATGGAAAGCAAGACCGGTAAAATTAAAGCCAGTGTTTCACTCTATCCTTGGAATATTGCTTATATGGGATATATAGAACCAGGGTCCACACTTAAACCGTTATTAATTTCTACTGCCCTAGATGAACATATAATAAATCCTAACGATAAATTTTATTCTGGCTACGAGTATTATCCTACAGGTAAAAAAAATTTCAAGGTAACCGAATCCCAAGGTTATGGCATGGGAGAAGTTAGACTTAAGGAAACTCTAACTTATTCCTCAAATATAGCGATCGCTCAGATTATGGAAAAAATACTTGAAGATTTTTCTAATCAATGGTTCTACCAAAAACTTTTAACCTATGGTTTCGGGAAAAAAACAGGAATAGAATTCAAAGGTGAAATCAACGGGGTAGTCCCTTATCCGGATGATTGGTATGAAATAACTCCTTTTCAGATTGCTCTGGGTCAGGGAATAGGGATCACACCAATACAGTTAATATCTGCTTTTAACGTGATTCCGAATGATGGGAAGTATGTAAAGCCCACTTTTTTAGAAGTAAAAGAAATCTCAGAAAGGCAAGTGATATCTGAACCTATCGCTAAAATGGTAAAAGAGTGGTTAAGTTATACAGTCATAGAAGGAACTGCTCGAAAAGCTTATAAGGAAGGGTTGAAAATCGGCGGAAAAACTGGCACCGCCCAAAAGGCAGAAAGTGGTTTAGGATATGTTGAAGGTAGTTATTATTCGTTGTATGTTGGCTTTTATCCCGTTGTTGATCCTATATATACTGCTGTAGTTATAATCGATAATCCTAAAGAAGAATTTTATGGTGGAGAAGTTGCGGCTCCTGTGTTAACTAATATTTTTTATAGATATGCTACAGAAAAAGAAAGTATCGCACCCCAAGATCAAAAAGTTTTTTATAAAGATATTATGCCAGATTTGATTGGTCATCCTATATCTGAAGCTTACAATATTTTGTTAAACTTAGGAATAGAAGAAAAAAACGTAATAATCACTGGTAATGGGGACACCGTTTTTTCACAATCTGTTCCCCCGTATAATTATCTAAACGATTCCGAAATCATTCAACTTCACACAATCGATTGAAGGAGAGTTGACTTTGCAAAAAATATTAATTTTGGGAAATTCAACTATACAAAAAAGAATCAGAATCGAAGAAATTATCGAAAAATTCCCAAATGCTGAAATAGTTACGTTATCGCCAGAAAATTATGTAGATGAAGAGATCAACAATATTTTCACCATGGGAAGTATCTTTTCCAAAGACAGAATTATAGTAATTTCAGATTTTGATTCTTTTAAAATCCTATATCAAGAAAAGATCTCCACTTTACTGAAGCATTATGATAATGCTGTCAAAGGTATTCTCATTTTGGATAGTCAAAAGGAAAATAAATATCTAAAAGAAATAAATTTCGATAGAAAAATAGAGGCGATGATTCCTCCCCTTTGGAAAGATGAATTGTGGATAGAAATGGTTAAGGATTTAGCAAGCAAGTTACACAAACAATTAAGTAACGAAACAGCCGAGAAAATAATACAATTTGTTGGGAAAAATGAGGATTTGTTGTATGAGGAAATTAAGAAACTTTCCATATATTCCAATATGGAAATTATATCTATAAAAGATGTTGAAGATGTTTCTACTTATTTTTCTACTGCTAGTTATGAAGAACTTTGCTATGATTTAATAACAAAGAAATTATCAAATTCACTAATAAAGCTGCATTCTATTGTAAAATCTTCTTCATTCTCCCCAATTGCCCTAGCAAATTATTTATATAAGTACTTTTTGGATCTATATTCGGTAATATTAAATAGCGAAAGAAAGGCCAATTACAATTGGTCTGAAGTCATGAAAATCAGCAAAGATAGCATGGTTTCACTACAACGAGTAGCTTCCTTTTTAGGATTCAATTTTAAAACCGACAAAGTAAAAAAAATCAACGTTGAGAAACTCTACTCCCCTACTTCTATAGAAAAAATAATAATAGATATAGAAGAATTGGATAGATCCTTAAAAACAGGTGGTGAACCAAAAGTACTCTTCCCAAAATTATTTGAAGAAATATGTTCGGCGTAACTATTATTAACTCTTATCTACAATACCACTTATGGATTGGGGTATTTTTATCAGGAACGTAGTCCCTTTGCCTATTTTTGATTTTACCTCTACACTTCCTTTGAGCATTTTAAGATTCTTTTTTACAATCGCTAGACCTAATCCACTTCCAGGTTTATCTTTAGAAACTCTAAAAAATGGCCTAAATATGTCTTTTAATTTATCTTCTGGAATCCCAGGTCCCGTATCTTTTACCTCGATTAGAAAATGTTTTGTATGACTTTCGTAACCTACACGGATATCTATTGAACCTTCTGTGGTGTATTTCATTGCGTTCCCTATTACGTTTACGAGGACCTGATTTAATTTAGTTTCATCTGTTTCAATATCTACTGGCATGTCAAGGGGAAAATCGAGGTTTATTTCAACATCAGGGGAAGCTGTTGGCTCTAACATTGATAAAACCTGATATAATAACTTTTTTAAATTTAATTTTTCTAAATTCAATCTCTTCTCTTTGTTCAATTTGTTGAAAGTTGAAATATCGTCTAAGAGTGAGTTCATGTGTTTAGTAGAAAATAGTATCTTTCTTATGATACTTCTTATCTCATCTTTATTTAAATCCTCATTGTTCAATATTGTTTCGGCAAATCCTATAATTGAAGTCAAAGGTGTTCTTAATTCATGACTAATAAAACTCAAATAATTAGAATTTGTCTCTACTGTTTCTTTTTCTGAATCCCGTAGGATTTTCAAAGTTAAAAATATAGATGCTAAATTGCTGAACATTCTAAGCATTTTTTTTGAATTATCATCAAAAGAGTCAACATGGTAGCTGTCAATATATATATGCCCAATTACATTGTCTTTATTTTTTAAAGCTGAAATCAAAGTCACCATTTGATTAGTTTCTTTATGTAATTTTTTGCTGATTTTGTACAAATCGGTTTCAGGGGAATTGTAATTCAAAATATTCTGAACCTCTATTAAATCTTTATCCATATGATTACTTACATATGATTCGTTGAAGGGAACAACCATTTCTTTAATTAAATCTTCATCGTAACCAATTCCAACTATGGCTTCATATAATGCGCCCTTAATTAGCCAAATAGAGCCGTATTCAGCTTCTGGTATGATCTTTATAGCAATTTTTAACAGCTTTGTTAGAAAATCTTTTTCACTTTCGTCCCAATTTATTCCTTGAAAAAGATCCACCATTTCTTGAAAAGTTTCCATAAAAAATCCCTTTTCTACTTCTTTTTGCATTTTAGTATGATCCCCCCATTAATTTTGTAAACCTTCTGTCACTTCTATTGTATCACAAATTAAACAAATGAAGTATTAATTATTAAAAAATAACAATATCGTATAAACTTTAAAAATAATTTAAAAAAAGCGAACGTTTAACGTTCGCCTTTTTAAAATATGGCGGGGACGACGGGACTCGAACCCGCGATCACCGGTGTGACAGACCGGCATGATAACCAGCTTCACTACGTCCCCATCTTCTACTTAATTATTTTATCACAAATCTTTCATTTTGTAAAGTCCCTACAGAGCCCCATGTTAGTTGACATTTTTGAAATTATATAGTAGAATAAAAAAGGAGGGCCTAAAGAATCTCGTGCACGTAATGGTGCTTGGCACTTTAATAGTGCGAAATTCCACATAAAGTCGGATATTATATTTTTTTGATAATCAGGCCCTCCATTTTTGACCCCAAAAGCGGGGTTTTTTGTATGTATTGTCAATAACGAAGTCAATTGCCGGTGTAGCTCAACGGTAGAGCGGCTCATTCGTAATGAGTAGGTTGGGGGTTCAAATCCCTTCACCGGCTCCATAATATTCTTTGGTATTTTAAGCGTCTTAAGACGCTGTTTTGTTTTTATAGGCGTTATTAGAGTTAATTTGGGAAGGAGAAGAAGAAATGATACTTCAAGATTTTGAGAAAAAAATATTTAAATTCATAAAAGACTACAAAATTTTTAACAAATATGATAAAATTCTATTAGGAGTTTCCGGTGGGAAAGATTCAATGTCTTTGCTTCATGTGATGTCAAAATTATCGAAAACTATGGGATTTGAAATATCAGTAGCTCATTTAAACCATGGCATGAGAGAAGAAGCTGATAATGACGAAGCCTTTGTAAGACAAGCTTGTGAGAAACTAAATGTACTCTTTTTTTCTAAAAAAGTGGATGTTTTTACATACTCAAAAAAAAACAAGGTAGGTGTTGAAGTAGCTGGAAGAAATTTAAGGTATGAGTTTTTTTATGAAACGTTAAGAAGATTAAGTTATAATAAAATAGCAACCGCCCATCATATGGATGATTTATTTGAAACGATGTTTTACAGAATTTTACGGGGGACCGGAATATACGGATTAGGCGGCTTAATTCCTATAGAAGAAGAAATAACAAAACCAATGTTATGTGTCGACTTGGAAGAAATCAGAAATTATGTTACAATTAATAATATAGAGTATGTGGAAGATAAGTACAACTATTCTTTAGATTATGCTAGAAATAAAATAAGATATGAAATTACTCCTTTATTTAAGAAGATCAACCCAAGGTACAAAGAAAGTTTCTTTAGGCTTGCAAAAATCATATGGGGCTACAGGGAGGAAGTTAAAAGGAAATTTGAAGAAAGAAGTGAGATAAGTAAAGACTCGTTAAAATTAAAATTGGAAAATGACTTTTTCGATACCGAAATAATAAGAATTGCCTTTTTGAAGTTTGGTAAATACCCCCCAAATATGGAGGAAACTGCGAAAATTATTAAAATGCGCAACGGCGGAATAAGAAAGATAAATGCATTAACTATAGCGAAAAAAAAAGATACTCTATTTGTTAAAATCTAAAACAATTATATAATTGTGAAAAGAGGAGGTCCTGTCTTGCAAAACAAAAGAAACCAACCTAGAGTTTTTTTGCTATTATTAATATATATAACAATAGGTATTCTTATATATGTTGGAGTAAACAGCCTTATCGGTACTCAAAATGTTTCAAAAATAGAATATAGTGAATTAGTTCAAATGTTGGAAGATAAAAGAATTGTTTCTTTAGAAATAGAAGACTCTGGTTATGCTAGAGCAAGAGATCAAGCAGGGCTTTATTATGAGACATATGCCCCTAATCTTTTATCGGACCAGCAGTATGTTTATGGGCTTGCAAACCAAGGAATAGAGATTAAATATACCAGGAGTTTGGGAAATAGTTGGTGGATTTCTATCTTAACGTTTCTTTTACCTGTTTTTTTACTTATTTTCCTCTTCACCTTTCTGTTTCGATCAAGCGGGGGCGGTGCAAATCAAGGTATGAATTTTATAAAAAGCCCCGCCAAAAAATATGACCCAAAAAAAAATCGCGCCACTTTTAACGATGTTGCTGGGGTCAAGGAAGCTAAAGAAGAATTAACAGATGTTGTGAAATTTTTGAAAGATCCTAAGATTTTTAACAGGCTTGGAGCTAGAATGCCAAAAGGGGTTCTTTTAGTAGGAGAACCAGGTACAGGAAAAACTTTACTCGCTAGAGCCGTGGCTGGCGAGGCAAATGTCCCATTTTTTTATATTAGTGGCTCAGATTTTGTTGAACTTTTTGTCGGGGTAGGTGCCGCAAGAGTTCGAGATCTTTTTAACCAAGCCAAGGCTAACGCACCTGCCATTATCTTTATTGACGAAATAGACGCCGTAGGTAGACAAAGGGGATCAGGCCTGGGAGGAGGTCACGATGAAAGGGAACAAACCCTTAATTCGATCTTAGTGGAAATGGATGGATTCGATCCAAGTATAGGAATAATAGTTATGGCAGCCACAAATAGGCCTGATGTTCTGGACAAAGCTTTGTTAAGACCCGGAAGATTCGATAAAAAAGTCGTGATTGATAGACCGGACGCCCAGGGGAGAAAAGAGATATTAAAGATCCACTTTAGAGGTAAGAAAATAGCACCAGATGTTGATTTAGATGTGTTAGCCAGGGCTACTCCTGGATTTGTTGGAGCAGATTTAGAAAATTTAGTCAATGAAGCGGCGCTTTTGGCAGCCAGAAACGGGGAAAAGTTCATTACAATGAAGGATTGCGAAGAAGCCATAGAGAGAGTTATAGTAGGTCCTGAGAGAAAAACGCGAGTACTTTCCGAACAGGAAAAAGAAGTCGTTGCATATCATGAACTAGGTCATGCTATTTTAGGAATATCTTTACCAAATGCTGATCCTGTACACAAAGTAACAATTATCCCCAGGGGCTACGCAACCTTGGGGTATACCTTACAGTTACCATCGGAAGATAGATATCTTATGAGTAAATCTGAAATACTCGATGATATCACAGTAATGTTAGCCGGTAGAGCTGCGGAAGAAATAATATTTGATGAAATAACCAGTGGAGCTGAGAATGATTTAAAGAGAGCTACAGAAATGGCTAGAAGGATGGTCGAAAGTTTTGGTATGAGCGAAAAAATTGGTCCTGTAGCTTGGGTTAGCGAAAGTGAGGAAACTTTTTTAGCACGTGAATTATTTAGAGAAAAAAACTACTCTGATGAAACTGCAAAAGAATTGGATTCTGAAATAAAACAAATAATTAACAAAAGTTATGAAAAGGCTAAATCTGTGTTGCTAAAGAACAAGGAAAAACTCGAACTTATTGCCCAATATCTTTTAAAAAAGGAAACTATCACAGGAAAAGAATTAAAAGAATTATTAAAAAAAGATGTTGATGACCTTGAAGAATATGTAGAAAGTTTTGGAGTATCTTCAACTCTGGAAGAAGAAAGGGTGGTAAATTATGAATACCTTCCTAGAGAAAATAATCCCATTGAAAGAAAAGGAATTTAATTATTCTTTTAAGGTAAGAGATGAAAGCTATTTATGGTCAGAAGATAAAGAAGTTATAAGTTTCCATGCTTTAAGCACCTCATCTCTTTTAGAAGAAATACATAAATGCAGTTACAATACTATAAAAGATCTATTGGAAGAGGATCAAATTTCTGTAGTTTCACACAGTTGCATAGATCATCTGTCACCTACACCTTATTCTTTTAAGGTATTCATAAAGTTAAAAATAACTGATGTAACCTATAACAAAGTACATTTTCAAGGAGAAGCATTTGATGAAACAAGCAAAATTGCAACTTTTGAATTGACCAGAAACATCATTTCTAAAAAGATTCTACGAAAAAATTTAAATCACAAAATGGAGAGCACCAATTTATCGGGACAAATTTCTGAGCGTTACACATATAAGGATGAGTCATTGTTGAATACATTAACAAAAAAATATCCCAAAGGGGGGAAAGAAAAGTGGCAAAAAGAAGTATTATGATAGTAGAAGACGATCCTGCGATCTCTGAAATGTTATCCTTGAACTTGACTAAAGAAGGGTACGAAGTAATAACGGCTGTGTCTGCAGATGAGGCCTTAAAGAAATTAGAGGAAAAAGATGCCGACTTTTTCATTGTAGATATCATGTTACCAGGTTCAATGGATGGATTTGATTTGATCAGAATCTTGAAATCCAGTGAGGATTACCGTAATACACCTGTGCTGATATTAAGTGCTAAAGATGATGCTGCGGATAAAGTTGCGGGGTTGGAACTTGGTAGTGATGACTATGTAACTAAACCTTTTAATGTAAGAGAACTAATTGCAAGAATTAAAAGCATATTTAGAAGACAAGCCGCATCAGCTCAGATGAAAGAAGAAGGGCCAAAAAAAATCACAGCCAAGGATCTAATTATAGACACCGAAAGATTAGAAGTTTGGGTAGGTGGCAAACCAGTTAGCCTTACCCCGTTGGAGTTCGACTTGTTAGTTTTTCTTGCCAAAAACGAAGGAAAGGTCTTTAGTCGAGATGTATTGTTGGATAAATTGTGGGGATATGATTACTACGGAGATACGAGAACGGTAGACGTTCATATCAGAAGGTTGAGAACAAAAATTGAAGAAGATCCTTCTAATCCAAAATACATAATTACAGTCAGAGGAAAAGGGTACAAATTCAGAGATCCTGGAAAGGAAAGAAGTTACTAAATATTTAAATGAATGGCAGAGGGTATTACCTCTGCTTTTTTCCATTTACATTTTACAAATAAACTAGGTGAAAAATATTGCTTAACATATCTGCTATTGTTATTATATTACTTATTATCTCAAATATTTTATTTATCTATGCTTATTCAAAAAAGAAAAAGGAAGAAAATGCTCATCAATGGTTTAAAAATGAGATTGCAAAAAGCATAAATACAAACATAAAAAATCCTGTTGATGATTTTCTTCTACATCAATTAAATTCGTATATTAAAAATTTAGAAGAAAAATACAAATCAGAAAAATACAAAAGAAGAAACATATTCAATATTTTAGATAGCCTTTCTGAAGGAATAATATTGGTATCTTTTAATCAAAATGAAATTATAAGGGTAGATTTTGCAAATTCTTTTGTCAAAAATATTTTCACAACAGAAAATTTTGTGGGTAGGTCATTAACAGAGGTAATTGATAATCATAATCTCATTGAATTGACCTTAAAAAGTTTTAAAACTAATAAAGACATGGAGGAAGAGACTTCATTCTATTATCCTGAAAAAAAATACTTCAGATGTCAAGTTAAATCAATAAATGTTGAAAATTATAGAGTTATTATTTTGTTGGATATCACAAAAGAAAAAAATTTAGAAGATCTAAGAAGAGAATTCTTAACCATCATGTCTCATGAAATGCGAACACCTTTATCTGTTATAAGCGGGTATTTAGAAACAATATTGAGCGAGGCGAATTTAGATGAAGAAATTTACCACCCACTAAAAAAAATAGAAGAAGAAATATCGAGATTAACCAGGATTTTTAATGACCTTTTAGACATAGAGAGATTGGGAAAAAATATAGGTGAAGAAAAAAGATTTGTATATTTCAATTTCTCTAATACCGTAAATAGAGCTTTTGATTTCTTTAAAATTGTTGCTGATGAGATGTCTATTGAGTTTGAAGAACAAATAGAAGATGATCTATACGTTTTCGGTAATGAAGATAGACTTCTGCAGGTAGTTTATAATATTTTAGATAATTCTTTTAAATTCACAGCTTTGAAGGAAAAGGGCGAAAAAAAAGTTTGGTTAAGGTTGTACAAAAATGATAATTCGATAATTTTGGAAATTGAGGATACAGGAATAGGCATACCTTCAAAAGAGTTAAAAAGGATCTTTGATCTATTTTACAGAGTAGACAAGTCTAGAAGCAGGCAAGTACCTGGTTTAGGGATTGGTTTGTACATAGTCAAAACGATTTTGGATAACCACAATGCAAGAATATATTTAGATAGTGAAGAAAACAACGGTACATTGTTTCAAGTCATCCTTCCTATCAAAACAAATAATGAAACGGAGGTTTAAAGTTGAGAGCATACGATATTATAAAAAATAAAAGGGATGCTAAAGAAAATACAAAAGAAGAAATAGAATTTATGATCAATGGCTATTTAGAAAACCGTATTCCAGACTATCAAGTTTCTTCCTGGTTAATGGCTATCTTCTTCAACCATTTAACAGAGGAAGAAAGCTATAATCTGACAGATGTAATGCTTAAAAGTGGAGACATTATAGACTTATCAAGAATTGCAGGTAAAAAAATTGACAAACACTCTACGGGGGGTGTCGGAGACAAAACAACAATAGCTATTGCTCCTATGGTTGCATCATTGGGCGTTAAAATAGCCAAATTATCAGGCAGATCCCTCGGGCACACCGGAGGAACCATAGACAAACTTGAATCTATCCCTGGATTTAAAACCTCTCTAACTACAGAAGAATTCTTTGAAATAGCAAATAATGTGGGGATTGTTGTAGCTGGACAAACTGGAAACATAGCCCCAGCAGATAAAAAGTTGTATTCACTAAGGGACTCTACCGCAACCGTTGAAGAACTATCCTTAATAGCTTCCAGTATAATGAGTAAAAAACTCGCTATAACTAGTGACGGAATACTCTTAGATATCAAAGTGGGTTCAGGGGCTTTCATGAAAAACATAGAAGATGCCAAAGAGTTGGGCAGAATCATGCTAAAGATCGCAAAAAGATACAATAAAAATACTACAGCTTTAGTTACCAATATGGATCAACCTTTGGGAGAAAACATTGGAAACGCGTTGGAGGTAATGGAAGCAATAGATACAGTAAAAGGAAAGGGGCCAAAAGATTTTTCTGAGTTATGTTTAGAAATCTCTTCTCATATGGCTTCTTTATCTGGTATAATAACCTATGAAGAAGCGAGAAAAAAATTAATAGAAAACATAGAAAGTGGCATAGTAAAAGAAAAAATGAAAGAATGGATAAAAGCACAGGGGGGCAAAGAAGAAGTAGTCGATAATCCTAATGAATACCTTAATATTGCCCCAAAAACTTTAGAATTCAAGGCAAAGGAACAAGGATATATAACCTTTATTGATACTGAAAAAATTGGTTTAGCGTCCATGGTATTAGGTGCAGGTAGGCAAAAAAAAGAAGATATTATCGATAAAAGTGTTGGATTAACAATTAGCAAAAAGCTTGGAGATAAAGTTGAAGAAGGAGAGACAATTGCCAAGTTATTTATCAGTGAGAAGAGTGACGTTGATGCCTCTCTAAAACTTTTAAATGAGGCTTACATCATTAGTGAGAAGAGACCTCAAAATATAAATAAAAATGTAATTCTTGATGTTTTGTTTTCTGATGAAAAAAGTTAATTGGACGGATACTGTACGCTAAAAAGTCAAACAATCGGAGGATCATTGATGAAAAAACTTATCTTTCTCTTCTTTCTAATAATTATGTCAATAAATTTGTTTTCTGAAGAAGCTATTTTCATATCTCAAAAAACCCCTCCTCTGCGTATGGAAGCAATAAAAAATCAGGGCTATTTTTATATCAATGTCGATTATCTTTCCAAATATGATAATATGGTAATAAATCGCACTTCTAGAATAATGTATATCATATACAATAAAAATGTCTTGGAAATTAGTTTGAACGATTATTACTCTAAAATAAACTTTATAAACAAGTACAATGATTCCGTACTGATTGTTGATGAAAGTGTATACATAAGGGAAGACGTTTTATCAATATTCTTACAGTTGAACAAATTTAAAGATATTAATATCATTTTCTTCTATTCAGAAATTCCAAAAATAACTAACTCTACCGTAAGTACAAGTGAGATACAAATTGAATTTAATTCGTACCTCTCAGAAGATTCAATAACTTTAACTAAAATAGCAAAAGACGGAGATTACTTGTTAAGCATAAAACCTGTGGCGCCTATGGAAAGTATTCCAAACAACATAGATTATTCATACTCAAACAATACTGCTTATTTAAGGTTCAAGAGTGATTTCAATTATGATGTTAATTTAAACGGAAAAAATTTATCTATCATTATCGATAAAAAAGCTATTTCCACTAGTACAGATACAGATAAACCCACATCCGAAAATGAAGGCCTTCAATACGTTGAAAGAACCGAAGAATTAAACGGGCAAAGGTTAAAAATTTACCAATTAATCGTTGATCCAAAAACATATCAAATTAAAGTTGATTTGAATAATTTAGGAACGCGCTCTGATGTGTATTCATTTTTAAAAGATAAGAACCCGATCTTTTCCGTTAACGCTTCTTTTTTCGATCCTCAAACTTTGGAACCCGTAGGGAATATAATATCCGAAGGCACTCTATTACATTTGAGTTCTTATTCAAGACCCGCATTAATTATATGGTCCAATTTTCTAGACATCGACTATATTAAACTAGAATACCAAATAAATATTGATAACCTACTCTTTTGGATAAAATCCATTAATTCTACCTGGAAAGGAGACGTTAAATTATACACTCATCATTATAAAGGAAGCATCAATGAAACAGAAGATGATTATGTTTTTTTCTTGATCAATGAAAATAATCGGATTGTATCAAAAAGCAGAAAAACTCCTTCTGAAGGGGAAAAATTAATACTTATAGATAAAAAATACGAAAAATACATGGAAAATATATCTTTAGGAACAAAAGTTAATTTCACGCTTAATAAAAGCGAAAATTTGTCAAACGATCCTTTTTTACTTTTAGAGGGAGGGCCTATATTAATACATTCCAAATATACGCAAGAACAACTAGACGCCGAAAAGAAAAGTTACTCCAATGGAATAATTTATGGTAAAGCTCCCAGAACCGTGGTAGCGATAGATAAAGATCGGAATATTAATTTAATGGTCATTGAAGGCTTTGATAATCCCGAAACAGGTCTTACATACGATGAAACAAGAAACTTACTCTTTAAAATTGGCGAGTTTGAAGTAGCAATGATGCTAGATGGTGGTAGTTCTTCTATAGTTTATTACAAAGGAGAGATACAAAATTTCAAAAACGGAAAAACACGCAATTATATTCCCGTGCTTTTAAGTGTCTACGAAAATACACCGTAGTTAAGAAATAGATTAAGAATGGAGGGGTAACATTGAGTGAATACAACGCTGAAAAAAAGAGGATTGTAGGATTCTTTGGACACCACGGGTGTGGTAAAACTACCCTTATGGATGATGTCATTGTAAATCTTGGATTAACTGATAGAATAGGTCAAAGACATTTAGACAAGGATCCAGTTGAAAAAGAAAAAGGTGCAACGTTTTCCAACCACATTTTATCGTTTGATTTAGATGATTCAAGGATCTACTTTTTTGATACCCCAGGTTCTTTAGACTTTATAGGAGATATACAAATAGCTTTAAACGCTGTTGATAACGTAGTTATCGTGATAAACGCTTCTGCTGGTGTAGAAGTAACAACAGAAAGAATTTGGAATATGGCAAGAGAATTAAAGAAACCCATCGTATTTTATATAAATCAAATGGATAAAGAAGGAGTCAACTTTGGGAACTTAGTTCAAGAACTTAAAGAAAGTTTTGAAGACGAAACAAGAATAGTTCCTTTCCAGGTTCCCATAGGTGAAGGTCCCAATTTTAAGGGTGTTATCAATCTTTTATCAAATGACGTATTTACGTATGAAGAAGGAACAGGCAAATCTTCCAAACAAACCGAAATTCCAGATAACGCCAAAGATTATTTGGAAAGATATCATTCAGAAATAATAGAAGATATTGTTGAAACCAACGAAGAACTAATGGAAAAATATTTTGAATCAGGAGAAGAAAATTTAAGTCAAGAGGAGTTGATTTCTGCACTTCATAAAGCGTACGATGAAGATAAAATAATTCCTGTATTCATTGGATCCGCTTTAAAAAATATTGGTTTTGATCAATTGGTAAAGGCTTTAATCAGTTTCGGAATGACACCACTTGAAAGAAAATTTTACAGTGAAGAGGGTAATGAAATTTCTTCCCAGGAAAATGGTCAATTTTTAGGTATCATCGTTAAAAATGACGTGGACCCATTCGTTGGAAAACTCACTTATCTAAGAGTTATTAGCGGATCTTTAAAAGCAGGTTCTGGTATCTATATTGTTGAAGAATCAACAAGAGAAAAAATATCCCATATAAATTTACCCCGATTTGATAAGAATGAAGAAGTAGAAGAAGCTGGCGTTGGGGATATCTTAGTTATACCTAAACTAAAATCAAGTAAGATAAATCAAACTGTATCCGCTGAAGAAACCTCAAATAGGCTAAAATTACCAGAATTTCCTGAACCAATGATATCTAAGTCCATCGCTCCTAATTCAAAAAATGAGATAGACAAAATTACTGAATCGTTAGCAAAAATTGCAGAATCAGACCCAACATTTAAATGGGAATTCGATTCGGAAACGGGAGAAACGGTCATAAGTGGAATGGGAACCATTCACTTAGAAATAATGATAGAGAAGTTGAAAAAGAATTTCGGTATTGATTTTGAGGTAGGAAAACCAAAAATTGCATATAAAGAAACCATAAGAAGTAAATCCCAGGCAGAATACAAACACAAAAAACAAACTGGAGGGCATGGTCAATACGGTCACGTTAAAATAGAAATTGAACCGCTAGAAAGAGGAAAAGGTTATGAATTTGTTGATAAAATTGTTGGAGGCGTCATACCAAAAAATTTCATACCATCTGTAGATAAAGGTATTAGAGAAGCCATCAAAAAAGGTGTTTTAGCTGGTTTTCCGGTTGTGGATATTAGGGTTACACTTTTTGATGGTTCTTATCATGAAGTTGACTCTTCAGATATTTCATTTCAAATAGCTGCAAGACACGCATTTAAAATAGCTATGGAAAATGGTAGCCCGGTTATTTTAGAACCAATTATGCATGTTGAAATATTCTTACCCACTGAAAACACTGGTGACGTTATTGGTGAAGTTACAGCAAAAAGGGGAAGACCCTTAGGAATGGAATCAGTAGGGAAAGGATACGACAAGATAGTAGCTGAAATCCCATTGGCTGAAATGTTGGATTTTTCACCTCGTCTAAGTTCTATCTCCTCAGGAAAAGGCTATTTTAACATGAAATTTTCCCACTATTCTGAAGTGAGCCCTGATATCCAAAACAAAATAATAGAAGAAAGAAAAAGAGAAGAAGAATTACAAAAATAAAATGGGGCTTTGCCCCATTTTTAAATAGCTTTTGCTGATTTGTGCAAAACAGTTTGTTTACAATGCTTTAGAAATGTTTTCCTAAATCTCGTTTGCGTTACATTTTGCGGCCCTATGCAAAACGCCTTATTCATAATGCATTTGAAATAATTTCCAAATTCTCATTTGCGAAGCATTTTGCGGTCTTGTGCAAAACGGTTGTTACTGATTTGTGCAAAATGGTTCTTTATAATGCCTTAGAAACAATTTCCATGTTCTCATTTGCGCAGCAAATGATGTTTCGTGAATTTGGGGTTCTTAAGGGGCGAAGCCCCTTAAAGATTATGGGTGGGGAGCGGGGTGAAGGGGCGCTAAATAAAGTTTCTAACGACGATATTAACTAATAAAAAGGAGAGATATATCGTGTCCATTACAACAAAAACAGGTGATAAGGGTGAAACTTCTCTTTGGAGTGGAGAAAGAGTTTCAAAAGACGACATAAGGGTTGAAGCTTACGGTACCGTAGATGAATTAAACGCATTCCTTTCAGAAGCAAATTATTATTTAAAATCTCATGAGGTGAAAAAAATAATAAACGAAGTACAAAATAATTTATTCAAAGTAGCCGGAGAGTTAGCTTCCAAAAGCAAAACATATAAATGTCCTATTCAAGAAGAAGATGTCCTTAAAATTACCAACTATGTTCATCTATTTGAAAACAAGTTGAATTTAAATAGTTTCGTTATACCTGGAAGAACAATGCAATCTGCTAAATTAGACATTTGTAGAACAATAGCACGAAGAGCAGAAAGACGAATTATCGCTTTAGATAAAAAAGAACCGTTATCGGAACCATTAAAAAAATATGTAAATCGATTATCTGATCTGTTATTCGTATTAGCCCGTTTTGAAGAGTACATTGAAGATAAAATTGAATTCAAAAAATGGTGAGGGAGTTAAAATGTTCTGCATCAAATTAGAATTGAAAATTAGGTTATTTGGAATCAGCTCTTTGAAAGACAAAAGATCGGTAGTGAAAACACTGATAAACTCACTAAGAAAAAAGTACAATGTATCTGCTCTAGAAGGAAATTATAACGACTCGAAAAATTACTTGGGAATATTCGTATCGTCGTTAAGTCAAAGTAGAGATTACTTACTAAACCTTATTGAGCAAATTGAGGATGATATCGAACTCAATTATGGTTTAGAAATCGAAAAGGAAGACTACTTAATTTTTTAATAGTTAATTTACTATGAAGGCAGGAGGCACTAATTTGGATTTAACTAACATTATAGAAGAATTAAAAAAGTATTTAAAAGTAACTATAAAGACTAAAAAAAGATTAGAACATATCTACAATGTTGTTAATTTCTCAAAAAAATTAGCCCAAATCCACAGACTTCCAGAAGGAAAAGTTGAAATTGCAGCGTTGGGACACGATTTATTTCGAGATGTTGACCCAAACCGATTAATCAAATTGGCAGCGTTTTATAAAATTCACCTCGATAAATTCGATAAAAATCGCCCCATTCTCTTGCACGGAAAGGTAAGTGCGGAATTTTTGGCAAGGAAATTCCATATTGATGAAGATATATACCAAGCTATATTTTATCACACAAGTGGTTATGAAAAAATCGGAGATATAGGAAAGGCACTTGTTATTTCTGATTCAGCCGGAGATGACAGGGATTTTGAAGGCGTTGAAGAACTAAGAAAAGTATCATACACGTCTTTGAATGAAGGATACAAATTGGTGATAAAAAACAAAATAAGCTACGCCTTAGCTAAAGAGAGATATATATTAGAAGATACATATAAGACATGGAACGCACTGTGTCAAATTTGATGAATTAGAATCAATTTCCACCTAAGCCATATTCGTTTTCTCTGTTATCCAACACATAAATTCTATTACTAGAAGGCAGGAATACTAACGGGTCGTAATTTGTATAAGCTTTTTTAACTTCGAAGTGAAGGTGAGGACCTGTGCTTAAACCTGTATTCCCTACTCTTGCGATTATTTCGCCTTTTTCAACATATTGGCCTTCATACACATTTATTTGAGAGAGATGTCCGTAAACATAAGAATTATTGTAAGACTCTATTTCAACCATCAAACCATATCCTCCATTTTCGCCAACGAATTTTACTTTTCCCGCTTCAACGGAAAACACGGGTGTGCCAATAGGTGCCGCAAGATCAATCCCTTTATGAAAAGAATACTCTTTTGTTATAGGGTGAACCCTATATCCATAAAGAGAAGAGATAGTAGCATAAACAGGCCATATTATATTTCTTTCGTTATTGAAACCTTTTCCTACAACACTTTTAGGGATAAAAAGTTTTTGATTTACAAAAATAGTTGTCGTATCGAGGTTGTTTGCTTTAACTATATCAGAAACACTAGTGAAAAATAATTTAGCAATATAAGTTAGGTTATCCCCCTTTTTGACTTCATAGATATACCCTTCCGGTTGAGGGATTAATATTACTTGTTCAATTTTTAAATTGTTGGGAGATAAATTAGGATTCCAATCCAAAATAGTTGAAATGGATACGTTGTATTCAATTGAAATCCTATATAATGTTTCGTTACTTTGAATTTGATGTTCCACAATAGAATAAGACGAAAACGTTAATGCCGCCAAAATTGAAAAACTAAGGAACAGAGCTGTTCTTTTACGAATGCCCAAGGTTTTTCCTCCTGTAATGGTTCAACAGATGAATAACGAATACGAAGTTATTATACCATAGGATAATCTTCCTCTAGTAAAAAATAAATTAATAATTTCTAAATTTACTCTCTCTTATTTCTATTTTCTATTCTTCTCTTCTAATAATTGACATCCGTTAAAATTGGTGCTAAAATAGAAAAATCTCTTCTGAGAAAAGCCTATGATTGCCAATATGGTGAAAATGGGCTTTAATTTTTTAAATATTTTCAATAAAATGGGGGAATATTTTTAATATGCTTTTATTTTATTTAATCCCAGCAATACTGTTAGGATGGTCCTTAGGCTCCAACAACTCTTCCAATGTATTTGGACCAGCTGTGGCTTCTGGATTGGTTCCATACAAAAAAGCTATTATCGTATCTGCAATTTTTGTTGTTGTCGGCTCTATTATTGGTGGTAAAAATGGATTAAACACCTTGGGGGCTTTGACTAATTTAAATGTTGAGCTACTTTCATTAGCTTTATTTTGTGCTTTTTTAACTATGATGTTTATGAGTTTGATTGGGCTTCCCGCATCTGCTACCCAGGCTGTTGTGGGAGCTCTTATTGGAATAAGTATTCTAAAAGGAACATTCAATTCAGCCATTTTAACAAGAATTTTTATTTCGTGGATACTTACTCCGATTGGTGCCTTAATCTTTGCTTTTATATTATATAGACTTTTGGCCCTAATATTTAGAAAATTTTTGGGGATTACAACCCAAGATAGATTCTTAAAAGTACTAACATGGATCGCTATTTGTTATAGTGCATACTCATTAGGAGCTAACAACGTTGCAAACGTTACTGGAGTATTTGCAAACGTTTTATTCACTCCTTTTCTTTTACTAATTATAGGTGGTTCATCGATAGCTGTCGGAATTTTATCTACTAACCAAAAGGTTTTGTATACCGTAGGGAAAGGGATTATCGAATTGGATCATTTTTCATCATCTGTATCTATTTTAGGGGTAGGGGTTACCTTGTGGATCTACTCTTTAATTGGTATTCCTATCAGTGTTGCACAGGCTACAATAGGTGCTATTGTAGGTGTTGGATTAGCAGCAGGTACTAGAACTTTTGATACTAGTACGATAATGAAAGTAATATTTGGTTGGGTAGGAACACCTATGATTTCTGGAATTATTTCCCTTATAGTATTATTTCTAATTCAATTATTATATTAAAAAAGGGGAGCCTAAATACTCCCCTCTATGTTTTATTTTGAAAGTTGCTTAGCCATTATATATTGGTCTATTCCTTGAGCGGCTTTGTGCCCGTCTGCAACTCCGTGAATTATATCTGGCCCATGCACTATATCGCCACCTGCAAACAACCATGGTACACCTTCCACTTGACCGTACTCGTTTGTTTTTATCCTTCCTCTTTCTATCTTCATGTTATTTTGGATTTTTTCCGGCAAATAGCTGTAATCCGGAACCTGTCCAACAGTCATTACGACCATATCCGCATTTATCGTAATAGTGTTACTTTCATCGTATTTTGGATTGAATCTTCCGTTTTCGTCGAATACTTCTACACATTTCCTAAACAACACACCTTTCAATTCTCCATTTTCAACTATTACCTTCACCGGACCCCATCCTGGATGAAAAATTACCCCTTCTTCTTTACCTTCAACTACCTCGTCTTCATCAGCAGGCATTTCATCAAAGCTTCTCTCTAAACTGAGAACATGTACTTCGGATTTTTTATATTCTAGGTTTTGGAGTCTGAGCATGGACCTTGCAACGTCCATGGCAACATTCCCTCCTCCTATTACTACAAGAGAGTTAGGTATATACGGTTTTGGGCCTTCTCCTCTGACATAATTTTTCATTTCTTCTAAGATTGTTAAAGAGTCAAAGACTTTTTCATGGTCAGATCCTTCGATGGGAAGCTTTCTACCTTTGTTGAATCCAGTTGAAACAAATATTACATCGTTTTTTGCTTTTAATTCTTCTAAAGTGATATCCTTTCCAACTTTTGTATTTGTTATTATCTTTACTCCCAGTGACTTTATGTAATTTACATCTTGCTCAAAAGCTGAATCCGGAAGCCTATACGAAGGACCTCCGTAATTAAGAACACCACCAGGCCTATTCTTTTCTTCATAAACAGTGATTTCATATCCCATTAAAGATAAGAAATAAGCTGCAGAAAGTCCGGCAGGACCGGCTCCAACGATGGCAACCTTAGCGTTAGCCTTTTTTATAACTTCCTGATCTAAAATTTCTGGATATTTATCCTGTGGGATGTTATCCACTATATATCTTTTCAACCATCTTATGGCTATAGGTTCTCCTCTGTGACCTATGGTACAAACTGTCTCACATTTGTGAGTACACATTCTCCCACATACAGCGGGCAAAGGATTCGTTTTATAAAGATCTTTCAATCCTGTTTGAAGATCATCAGTGTATATATCTTTTATGTAATCTGCGATGTTCATATGGGCTGGACATGTCTTTTCACAAATACTACACTCCACACATCTTGAAGCTTCTCTAACAGCCTGTTCTTTTGAAAATCCTTTAACCATCTCTATGAATGATGTTTTTCTGATTTCTGGTGGATCAATTTCCATCTCTTCTCTTTCTAAGTCAAGTAGGTCTGAATCTTCATCTCTAACATAACCTAATGGTTTTCTAATTCCATGAATTCCTTCCTCTGTGGGTATAAAAAAGAAGGTGTTCGGATCTTTAGATATATGTAAATATTCTTTGGTCATCTGTAATGAACCCGTGGTACATATATCCACACATAAACCACAAAAGCTGCATCTTCCATAATCTATAGAAGGCCTTTGGGGTTTAGAACCTTCCACATCCGGAAGTTCTTCGATCTCTATCATAGTTATAGCATCTGTTGGGCATATTTTTGAACAAGTACCACAACCGATACATTTTTCCCAGTCGTTTATATGAAAACCTCTATATCTATCTGAAGCCTCTCGAGGTGTTATTAGAATATTTTCCATAGGAACGGTAACAGGCTTTTTAGTAAGGTATTTCCAAGCTCTTGCTGGAGCAAAAAAACTTTTTTCAGGAGTATTCACCGTATTCACCTCTTCCTTTATTTTTTATCTATCTATTTCAGGAGAGCATACCCCCATTGTATCCATCCAAAGCGCTGCATCTTCTATCCTCGTACCGGGCAAATATTTCTCTACACCCAACAAACCTTGTGGATAGGACGCTCCTCTAACAGCAACTCTATAGGGTTTATCTTCTCCTTCTGAAACTATATAATATCCGTACTCTCCCCTTGTGCATTCCACATGTGTGTAAACTTGCCCCTTTGGAACACGCCATCGTAAGGCACTTCCGTTAGATATTTTGTTCCATACCTTCCCTTTTTGGGGCATTTTTTTAAGTACCTGCCTTATTATTTTTATACTCTGATAGGTTTCGAGGTATTTGAAATAAACCCTTGTATATCCATCTGAGTAATTGGCCGTGGGGACGTAAAATTCTACTTGGTCATACCTTGCATATGGGTCTACTTTTCTAATATCGTATGCTTCTCCCACAGCTGATCTCATACCTATTCCAGTAACTCCCAACTCCCAAACAACCTCTGCAGGTAACAACAACTTATCTTTGGTTCTTCTCTGAAAGAGGGAGTTCTTAAGAATCAAATCTTCGTATTCTGGAAGTCGATTTTCTAAATAATCGAGAAAACTCTTTATCTTTTCAATAGTTTCCTCTCTCAAATCCTTTCTTACGCCACCTGGTACTATATACATATGATAGATTCTTGCTCCGGTTATCTCTTCAAAGATATCCAGTATAAGATCTCTATCTGCGAGTCCCCAATTGGGTCCAGTGTATAGTCCAACTGGTCCTCCTATTCCTCCAAGGGACATTAGATGGTTTGCGATTCTTGCTAGCTCTAAGATTATCATCCTTATCCAATGAGCCTTTTCAGGGACTTCGATTCCTGTCAACTCCTCTATCGCCATGGCGTACACCATCTCATTGATATCAGGTTCTGGAACGCAAATCCTTGGTATTAGGGCGAGGTTATTCATCCAAAGTCTTCTTTCCATAAGTTTTTCAAATCCTCTATGCAACATGCCAGGCATAGGTCTTGCCCTGACGATGGTATCTCCATCAACGTACATATGAACACTAAAATTCCCGTGCATGCCTGGATGATTTGGTCCTAAGTATAATTTAAGTTCTTTCATTTATACCACCTTCTTTTATGGCATCTTTCACCACGTTTTTGGAAAATTCCACATCATACTTTCTATCAGGAAATTTACGTTTAGAATACTCTAACGGATCAAAATCTTTTCTCATAGGAGGTTTATCATCCCATAATTCTAAGAAAAGCGGTTTTTCAGAATCCGAGTTACCTTCAAACTTTACACCAAAGAACTCATGGATATCCCTTTCGTAGTATCTGGCACCAGGAAAAATATCTATGATGCTCATATATTCAGGGTTTTCTCTCTCAATCTTTGTTTTTACTACAAAAGTAATCCCATTTGTCCAATTGAACAGAACATAAACTAATTCAAATTTGTTTTCTTTAATCCAATCGACGCAGGTTATCAAGCTTAACTGTTTCCAACCTTTGTCCTTTAAATAAGTTAATATTGTTGGCAAATTGTTTTGTTTAACAACTATACTTATTTCATTTTTCTTTGGTGTGGTGAAATCTTTTATATCGAAACTTTTTTCAAGAATGCTTATCAATTCTTTGGCATCATTCGTGAAATTCATCCTTTACATACACCTCCCCTAAGGAACGAATCTGATTATTTCGATACCAATCGTAATTCTCTACATATTTCTTCCATCCATTGGCTTCTCCTTTTGTTATCATATTTTCAAGCGTTTTAAAAGTATTCATTATAGCCTCAGGTCTTGGCATACATCCGGCAACGTACAGATCAACTGGAAGATAATAATCCAACCTGTCGATCACCGCATAAGAATCATAGTATATTCCACCGTTTAGAGTACAAGATCCAAAGCCTACAAGATATTTTGGAGTCATCATTTGTTCATAAGTGTATATAACTCTCCTTAAAGTTTTAACGCTTAGATAACCTGTTATCAGCAGAACATCCGCTTGACGAGGTGTTGCCATTGGTCCCATACCCAATCTTTCCATATCGAATCTGGCCGTCATAGTGGGTGGAAGTTCTACAGCACCACAACCTGTGCAATAATGAAGCATCCATAAAGATTTTCCTCTGAAGATATTCTTTATCTTTTCCCAAAAAGTTATAGTATCGTTTAGATCCTCTTCAAAGATGTTCATCTGTTCTATTTTCTCTTCATTTGTCATACGTTCACCCCCAGTCCTGTAAAAATTACTATCGCTGTTTGAACAAGTGATAGTACTATCGGAACTCCATAGAAAAAAGTTACAACATTCTCTATTCTAAAACGAGCCGAAACAGCATATATCAGTGTAACCAAGGTATAAACAAAAAAGTATTTTATTAAGTATTCAACTAAATTTCCTCCTCCTAAGAATAAGTTCACGAACAAACCGACTTCAACTAACGTTGCAAACTCGTGTTGTAACATCAACATACCTAAATGTTTTCCTCCATACTCAACCATAGGTCCCGAGGCTATTTCTGCTGGTGCGATGGGTGTATCAAATGGGACCTTAATAAGCATACCGACTAAGGATATAAAAGCTACTATAGCTCCTAAGGGCATAGTAAAAATATGCCATCCAAAAATCCCACTCATTTGTTGTACATGAGCCAATTCAGCAAGTGAAGAAGTACCATAAACGTGTATCATACCAAACACAACTATCATAAATGGGACTTCATAAGCTAACATCTGAGTTAATGCCCTCATAATACCTATTCCTGCCCAGGCGTTTCCAGATCCAGAAGCACTCATGGCCATCCCAAGAGAACCAATTGTTGACAAATAGACAACAACAAAGAAATTATCAAGACCATTGAAAGCCACAATATTTCCAAAAGGTAAGAACATAAAAGCGGTTATCGTTCCTCCCAAGGCCATCATCACACCAAAATCGTAAATAAAACCATGTGTTATAGATGATTTTGATAGAGCTTTGAAAATATCCATAAAAGTTTGATACCAAGGTGGTCCTACTCTTCTATGAACCTTAGCTGTAACTCTTCTTTGAATACCATCAAGAGATACTTGCCATAAAAATCCAATGAAAACTATCATCAAGGCTATCAAATAACTCATATTTTATCACCCCAGAAAAAGGCTATTGATATTATCACAGAGATCCAAAACACCCCTAAAGAAGCGTTTGAAGAAAAGAACCAACTTCTAACAAGACGACCAAACTCGTTTACTCTTAAAGCTATGACATCGTAAAACTTTTCCAATGATGGATGATTTTTATACAATCTTTCAAAAGGAGCGTAATAATTTTTGGCATAATGATAAGATTCAGGATCGTATATAAATTCGCCAGAAGTGTAAGTGTTCATTTGATCAACGGGCTGAGCCTTTTTATGTGTGTAAAAAATTAATGCGGCTATAATGAAACCTATGACGAAGACGGCTGTAATCACTAAAGAATTCCACATGCCACTGAAGGAATATATCTTTGAACCTTCTACAGTGAGTGGAACAATATTCAAAGAAGCCTGGATTTTCGAAATAAATCCTAACATATGAGAAGGAAATACACCAAAATATATTGTCAGTAAAGACATCACAAGCATAGGAATTTGCATCATAAAAGGAACTTCTTTCACATCGTTGTGCTTAGGTGACAATTGACCTAAAAATACGGTAGCAAGAGGTCTAAAAACGTACATGAAAGACCCTATACTTCCAAAAAAGGTGGCAAAAGCTATAAACATAAGCCCTTTGCTCGCTAAGCCTTGGAAGATCAACCACTTTGATGCGAATCCACTGGTGGGTGGTATACCGGCTATAGAAATTATGGCAATTAAGTAAGCGGCAAAGGTTACAGGCATCTTTTTAATCATTCCACCCAGTTCGCTCATACTTGTGGTACCCGTTCTATAAGCTACCGCTCCAATAGTTAAAAACATAGCAGCTGATGCCATTGCGTGATTGAAAATATGCATCATTCCACCAGCGAATCCCACTTGGTCCAAAAGCGAGATACCGATCAATATGTATCCACTATTCGCAACGGTGGAATAAGCTATCAATCTTTTAGCGTCTTCTTGTTTTATTGCCATAAGGGTTCCAACTATAATGCTTATTGCACCTAAAACCATAATTATATAATTTTCATAAGGGACCCCGATTATATGAATATGGTTAGAAAAGATCTGTGAAGTAGGGATAATTGCACTAACCAAAAAGGCTATAAATGCCCCCATTTTTTCTAATCCTCCAGAAAGAACCGGAGAAAAGGTATGAGGAGCGTTCCCTTGGGCAATAGGGAGCCATGTGTGAAACGGGAAAATTCCTAACTTTGCAAGTCCCGCGATAATAATTACAAAGTAAGCCATTACGGCTGTATTAGGGCTGCTAATCAAATTCTTTGAAATACTTTCTATATCAAAGGTTTGAAACAATGAGTATAAATAGATCACCGCAAAAAACATAGAGAAAGAACCGATCGTACTCATAGTGTAATAAACTACAGAGGCTTTCCTTGATTTACCAAGAGGAATTATAAACAAAGAAGACCAAACCACCATCTCCCAAAATATGAATAACGTTAGAAAATCCTTAGCAAAGAAAACCCCCAACGTAGAAACTAAAGAAAACACGTAGAGCATGTTGTATGAAGCAGGATTAACCATTTTTTCTACCCAATATGGATTAAAAAAGGACACAAGAAAATAAATTAAAACCATTATTATGGAAAAAAACCAACCATAATTAGAGCTCACCAATTGCAATGAAAATCCTCCAAAAGACCACAGGTTAAATACTGTTCCAACATCGTTCATATATCCAAACAAAAATATCAACACAAACAGCGTTGAAAAAATGGTAAAATAACTACCTAACCTTTTGTATATCTTTGTTAAGAAAAAAGTCAAAACCGATAACAACAAACCTGTAATTAACAGAGAGTTTAACGCCATTTACATCACTCCCATTGATAAATAAGATAAGATATTATTTAAAGGTGCGGATACGCTCTGTACAAAATCTACGAATAGTTCTGGGTAGATTCCTCCCATAATGAATAAGAACCCAACAACTACAGCTACGACACTTATAACAAATAACTTGTTCATGGAAAATTTGGTTGTCAACTTTTCAGTAGTTTCCTCATGCTCTTCACCTGGTACCCATAGTTTAACTAGCATTCTTATATAATAAACACCTTCCAACAAACTTCCCAACAAGATTACTAACGGAATAATCCAATTGGTATTGAAAGCAGTGTTTATAATGTTGAATTTTGCATAAAAACCGTAGAACAAAGGAAGACCTATCAAAGACAAAGCAGAAACTGTAAATCCAAAACCTACTAAAGGATACTTTCTAAATATTCCAGCAGCCTGATCGATAGAATCACTTGAGTTATTCTCATAAACGTTCGCAGCGGTAGAAAACATTACTATCTTAGCAAAGGCATTATTTATCAGTTGTAAAATAGCTGCGTACCCTCCACCTATTAAAAATAGCCCAGTAATCAATCCTGCCTGTCCAATACTTGAGAAAGTAAGTATCTCTCTCATATTCTTTGTAGCGGTGGCAGAAGCTTCGGCAAATATGAAGGTTATAAAGGTAATTGTGATAAATATATTAAACAAAGGCCCGTTAACCGTAATTAGATTTGAAAAGAACCTTCCAAACACCAAAAAAATTGTTGACGCATAAACTGCGGAAAATAATGGGGCAGTCAAGGTGTTTACATTGGCATAAACACCTCTAACCCAACTATTAAAAGGTAAAAGTTTTGCCTCAACCGCTAAACCTGAAAAAATTAAAATAGAAACTATCAGTTGAATATTTGCTGAAAGTCCTGAAAAGTGAAGAGACAAATTAGACATGTTCAAACTTCCAACAATGGCATATACAATAATTATTCCAAGTAAATACAAACTAGATCCCACGGAACCTAAAACCAAATAATTAAACGTATGATGATACTTTCCATGTAACGTTGATATTATATAAGCTGAAATGGTGGCTATTTCAAAGAAAACGTAGAAGTTGAATAAATCGTTAGTTAAAACCATTCCGTTGAGTCCGGCTAAAGCTATTAACAATGGCAATGAATATTTACCAATTTTCTTTATTCCAATCAGAGAAGAAACGAGAAACAAAACATTAATTAATACTATCCCGAATAAAGAATAATTATCCACCAACAAGTTGATACCAAATGGTGGTTGCCAACCTCCAAGTTCGTAACTTCCTTTTTGTACAAAAAAAGCAAAGATGGTGTTTAAAACCAAACCAAAAAACAAAAGAGATTTAGAAAAGTTTTTAAACATTACCCCAACGAACGCTAAAAGTAAAGGGATAACAATTAAAAGCACAGGATTAATCATCTGAACCACCTCTAATTTCATCTATTTCGATAGACCCTTTTTCAAAGTATACTTTTCTAATAAAAGCCAAGCCTAAAGCGGTAGTCCCAAAACCTATAACAATCGCTGTTAACACCAACGCTTGAGGGAGTGGATCAACATAATTTGAAACAGATTCAACCGTTATGATCGGTGCGTTACCACCTTTAACGTATCCAATAGATATAATGAAGAGATTCGACCCTAACTCTAAAAGGTTGAGTGAAATAAGCATCTTAATCAAATTCTTAGATGAGAGTAAGCCGTAGATTCCAACCAAAAAAAGCGCTAAAAATAAATACTGACTCATTCTTCTCCCCCCTGTGTTAAAAAGTTACCTATGATATTTGACAATTCAGAACCAACTTTTAACCCTATCAACACATATAGTATAGGTGTCAATCCTGCGCTGAAAAGGTGACCAATCTCACCCGATGGTAAGAAGTTGTACAAAAATGAATTGAAAGCAAAAAGCCCTATTAACCCTAAGACTATAACCAAAACTCCCGAGGTGCCTTCAAGTACGTTGAAGGCTTTCATCTTCTCTTTAAATTTATCATCGCTTATGTACATCAATAAAACTGATGAGGCTATCATAGCCCCCCCTGGAAATCCTCCACCCGGGGTTAGATGACCGTGAACGAAGATATAAATCCCAACGATCAATATGATTCCAGTTATAATTCGGACACCTGCTTTGAGAATGAAATTTGGTTTCACTCGAAATACAATTCTTTCTTTTCCTACATTTAAAAGCAACGCTACCCCCATTGCCGAAATGAAAAGGACGGTTAATTCTCCTAAGGTGTCAAATCCTCTATAATTAACAACTACAGAAGTGACAATGTTGGCTGATCCTGATTCCGGATAAGGTCTGGTTTCATCTGTGTTCTTTTCTAAATATCTTTGTGAAATGGTGTTATTTAAATCTTTCTCCCCATACTTTGGAAAGAAACTTTGTGAATCGTACAGTAACGAGAATATAAAAAAGGCAACAGTAAACGTCAGTAAAGCTGCAACAAACTTCTTCATTATTTTTCACCACTCTTTTTCATAGTCATCAAAGTAAATACGAAGAGCGAGGTCATCAGACCCGAACCTATAACAGCTTGAGTTATAGCAACATCTGGAGCTTTCATAATAATAAATTCCACAACTGAAAGCAAAGAAGTCATCGATAAAAAAATGATGGAATTTAACAACTTTTTTGATTCAATAGCCATCAAAGCGAAGAGGATCATTATAAAACCAATGATTACACCAATTGTTTCAATCATCTTGACTCATCTCCTCTTTCTCATACAAACCCTTTAAGTCATCTTTTTGTAATTTAGATATTTTTGAACCGTGTAAATAGGAAGCACGGGCTAAAACGGAACTCCCAACGGGATTAGTAATGGTCATAAAAACAACTAAGATTAGTGACTTCAAAAACCACGAAGGGTTTAAAAATCCGACTCCTAAAATTAAAGAAAATGCACCTAAAGTTGTGGCTTTCGTGCCCGCCTGTATCCTATTGAAAACATCTGGCATTCTGAATATCCCCAAACCTCCCAACAGATAGAAAATTCCTCCAATTATTATTAAAACGTCTCCGATCACCTTCATTTTTTCGCCTCCAAATATCTGGAAAGAACAACCGTTTCCAAAAAGGATAGCACCCCATAAACTATTGCAATATCCAAATAAATTTCATTTTTAAAGATTTGAGACAGCAAGACAATAACTCCTGTGATCATGACGTTCAACGTATCCAAAGATACGATTCTATCAGTTATTTCAGGACCAATTATCATTCTCAAGACCGAAAAAAACACCCCTATTCCAATCAGGCCAAACACGACAATCTCTATCATTTGTATATCCTCCCCAAAATTTTTTCGAAAGTCGCCGTTACATGTTTTTTGTAATCTTTTTCGTTTTCACCTTTTATATCTATCCAATGAATATACAGGTTTTCATCATCGGCATCTACTGATAAGGTCCCAGGGGTTAAAGTAACGGAATTTGCCAGAGTTAACTTGCCAACGTCACCCTTCAAATCAACAGGAATTTTCACGAAACCAGGGTTTAAAGGAATTTTTGGTGTCAAAACCCTTCTCGCAACATCGATATTAGATAAAAACATTTTGCAGACGAAAAAAGGCACGTATACAATCACAAATAAAGGTACTTTGTATACAACAGAAAAATCAAATTCATAATCCACAAGACGTGAAATGACACCTGCTAAAACAATTGAAACTAACAATCCAACAATAAATTCAGAAAGGTTAAAAGAAGTCATGAACAGCCAGATTACTAGAAGAACAACAAAAGTCGAAACAAATTTCTTCACAACAATCCCTCCACTTTATATAGTTTGTGAAAAAATCCTCATATTGGATAAAATGAAAATTTTCTTCTTATACATTATACCAGTAAATGGTATAATATCAAAATTAAAAAAACACCTTCTAATTGAATATATTCGTTCTTAATTACCTTTAATTACCCCAAATCGCTAATTTTCCACCGTATTTATTTTTTATGGTATAATTAATATACAATTTTTTATATCTTCTTTTAAGTATTGATCACCTTCCAGGGGGTACCATTGAAAGGAGGAACAATAAATGGAGAGAAGAATGTTGGGTAAAACTCAAGAAGAACTCTCTATAATAGGTTTGGATTTGGAAAAGCTGCTGGTAAGCGAAGATAATTATGAAATTAAAAGGTTTTTAGAAAAGTTTATTCTAGGTGGTGTAAATTTTTTTGAAATTTCTCTTAAATTTGAACCCAAAGATGAAGCGACCATTTTTCCAATAAATCTGTATAGGGATAAACTTTTTATTGCGGGTAGATCTTACGCTAAAAGCGGTGATGAGATACAACAGGACATAAAAGAACTATTAGCTAAATTCAATCTTCAATATTTAGATTTAATCCAAATTATTGGAAAAACTCAAGAGGATATTCATAGAATTCTAGGCCCTGAAGGCGCTTTAGAGGGGGTCTTTGCTGCTAAAAATTTGGGCTTAATAAAGTACATAGGTTTTTCAACAAACAAAGAAAGTATAGCCTTAAAACTTTTAGAAAGTTATGATTTTGATTCGATTACATTTCCCATAGATTGGATGAACTGGTACACAGGTTTTGGAAGAAAAGTAATTTCTAAAGCTAAGGAAAAAGGTACCGGTGTAATAAGTAAACAAACTCTTATAAAAAAGATAACGAAGGTAAATGAAGAAAAATGTATATCTGACCTTCTTTATATTCCTTCCGAAAGTTATGAAGAAGTTAAAACATCGATAAGATTTTCTCTTACTAAGCCCATAACCTCTATCATATGCCCTAGCCACATTAACCTTTTAGAATGGTTAATACAAGCAGCCGACGAATTTACACCCCTTGACATTCAAGAAGAAGAAAATTTGCGAAAAAGTTGTGAAGAACTATCAAAAGTGTTCAATCCTAAAAACATTTGAGGAGAAGTGGCATGTGTGTATCAATAATTGGTGGAATAAATATTGATTTTAAAGGATCTTCCCACCAAAAATTATCGTTCAAAACTTCAAACCCCGGTCGTATCTTTTATTCTTCTGGTGGTGTTGCTAGAAACGTTGCACACAATTTATGCAAATTAGAAGTGCCTGTTAATTTGTTTGGAGTAGTTGGGGACGATATATTTGGTGAAGTAATTTTAACGGAACTAAATAACTTAAAGATAAATACTAATTTTATCAAGAATTGTGATAATTGCCGTACTGGTGTTTACCTCGCTATTTTAGACGAAAAGAAAGATATGATGGTTTCTATATCAGACATGGATATTATTAAAGAGATAAATGTAAATTACATAGAAAAATATAAAGATACCTTACTCCACTCGAAACTAGTCTTTCTTGAAACGAATTTAGAAACACAAACGATAGAATACATACTTAAAGTTCTTGAAAACACGAACGTTTACACAGTTTTTAATGCGGTATCAAATCAAAAAGTAAAAAAATTAAAAAATATAACTGAAGAAATTGATTACCTGACTCTAAACTTCTCAGAATTGAAATCTTTAATTGAGCAAGAAAATTTGGATTTTTACGATGAGAAATCTATACAGACTATTTTTTCTGATAAATTCCCCAATATTTCTAACTTAATTGTAACAAATGGGGATATGGGGGTTCTATTTTTAACCAATCGATTTAAAAAAACAGAGTTTTTTTCTGTAGGTAAAGTTGAAGATTTCGAAATAATCGATGCCAATGGTGCTGGAGACGCTTTTACTGCGGGGCTTATCTATGGTATTTATGAAGATGCTGATATAGAAAAATGCATTGAATATGGAATAAAAGCTTCCCATATTACCCTAAAAAGCCCAAAAACAGTGGCAGATGATCTATCTACAAAAATTTTTGATTGACTAAAAGTCAAAAACAGAGTGAAGCCCTGTTTGCGTCACTGTGCAAACCATGTTTTTTTATGCAGCTTTGTGCAAAATGGTCTTTTTCTTAATGCTTTTGAATAACTTTCCTAATCTCATTTGCTTTGCATTTTGCTGCTTTATGCAAAACGCTTTTTAATAATGCTTTAGAAGTAACATCCTCATTCTCATTTGCGAAGCTTTTGCCGGTTTGTGCAAAATGGATCTTTATAATGCTTTAGAAACAATTTCCATATTCTCATTTGCGAAGCAAATGCCTTTGGGGAGTTTGAGGGGTTTACCCCTCAATGTCCGGGTTTGCCCCCTTAACGCTCGGTCGAAAGGGGGCGAAAGAAAGTCTATAAAACAATAAAAAAAATAACTTTGGAGGAAAATAAAATGAATATAACCCCATACTTAGAGATTAAAGAAGAAGTCTACCAAGCTTTGAAAGAAAATAGACCTATAGTTGCTTTAGAATCAACTATCATTTCACATGGAATGCCTTACCCACAAAATGTAGAAGTAGCTAAAAATGTAGAAGATATAATAAGAAAAAAGGGAGCAGTTCCAGCAACTATAGCGATTATAAAAGGTAAAATGAAAGTAGGATTATCAAAAGAAGAATTAGAATTTATGGCCACCTCCAAAAACATATTGAAAGCAAGCAGGATGGATCTCCCTGTGGTCCTTGCAAAAGGTTTTAACGCCGCTACAACGGTCGCAGCAACTATGATAATAGCTGAACTTGTTGGAATTAAAGTCTTTGTAACAGGGGGAATAGGGGGTGTACATAGAAACGCTCAAGAAACGTTCGATATCTCCGCAGACCTGCAAGAACTTGCGAAAACAAACGTGGCGGTGATATCTGCCGGACCTAAAGCTATATTAGATCTTCAATTAACTAAAGAATACCTCGAAACTTTTGGCGTACCAGTGATCGGATATCAAACGGACGAGCTTCCATGTTTTTTTTCAAGGGAAAGTGGGATAAATGTAGCTTATAGAGTAGAAACTCCTAAAGAAATCGCATCAATAATGAAGACAAAGTGGGACTTGGGCCTACAAGGGGGCATTTTTATTGCAAATCCTATTCCTAAAGAGTATTCACTGAATTTTGAGGAAATAGATAAAACAATAGACAACGCAATAGAAGAGGCTAAAAAACAAAAAATAAAAGGTAAGGAATTAACCCCCTTTCTCCTTTCAAAAATAAACGAATTAACAAAGGGGGATAGTTTAAAAGCAAATATTGAATTAGTCTACAACAATGCCAAACTTGGTGCAGAAATAGCAAAGGAGTTTAACATCCTATCTTAGGGGAAAGGAATGATGTATTTGAAAGAGAAACCTATTAAAAGAGTAGCTGCAATTCATGATCTTTCAGGTTTTGGGAAAGCTTCTTTAACCGTGGTAATCCCTATATTATCTTCTATGGAGATTCAAGTCTGTCCAATCCCCACTGCCATACTATCAACCCATACAGGAGGATTTAAGGAATACACTTTTTTGGATTTAACAGACAACATGAAAGACATCATAGAGCATTGGAAAAAAATCGACTTAAGTTTTGATGCAATTTATAGTGGTTTTTTAGGGTCAGAAAAACAGATAGATATTGTGTTAGAGTTTATACAATATTTTTCACAAAAAAATGAAACCCTAGTAGTTGTTGATCCAGTAATGGGAGATGATGGGAAACTTTACGCTACCATTACAGAAGACTTGGTCAAAGATATGAAAAAACTAATTTCCAAGTCCCATGTAATAACACCAAATTTAACGGAAGCCTGTTTTCTCTTGGATGAAAAGTACGACCAAGATATTAGTGAAGAGATGTTGAAAAGCTGGGTAAAACGTTTGTCAGACATGGGACCAGAAGTCGTTATTATAACAAGTGTTCCTGATGAATCTAAATCAAAAATAGGGGTATTAGCTTATGAAAGGACAAATAATAGGTTTTGGAAAATCACCAATAACTACATAAAAGCTTTATACCCTGGTACAGGGGACGCTTTTGCAAGCGTTATCGTTGGTAGTCTTTTAAACGGAGACAGTGTACCGATGGCAATAGACAGGGCTACTCAATTCGTGTCTGCGTGTTTAAAAGCTAGTTATGGTTATAAATATCCCCAAAGGGAAGGCATACTCTTAGAAAAAGTGCTTGATACTTTGAACGCCCCGACATTTTTACAAAGCTATGAGATTTTTTAGAAGAGTTTTTGTTGTATAATATTAGAAAGGAAAAGGTTGGTGTTTAAAAGTCATGAATTTATCGGTGTACTCAGAAATCGGAAAATTAGAAAAAATCCTTCTACATAGACCGGGAAAAGAGTTAGAAAATTTATCTCCTCATTATCTTTCTGATCTGTTATTTGACGATATTCCTTTTTTGTATAAAGCTCAAGAAGAACATGATTACTTTGCAAATGTTTTAAGAGACAATGGTGTAGAAGTTTTATATCTTACTGAATTGTTGACAGAAACGCTTAATGATATAGATTTAAAAGAAAAATTTGTCAAAGAGTTTTTACAATTCTCAGAAATATACAATAGCTTCATTTATGCTCTTTTAAAAGATTATTTGTTTTCCTTAGATACCAAAGAAATGGTGGATACTATAATATCAGGTATACGTTCTGATGAACTAGAAATAAACAGGAACATCTTCTCTTTGAGGGTTAGAAGAGCAGATATGGAATTGCCTTTTTTCCTTCCTCCCATGCCTAACCTATATTTTCAAAGGGATCCTGTGGCGATTTTGGGAAAAGGTGCCTGTGTGAACAGAATGAAAACTTCAGCAAGAAGAAGAGAAGTCATGCTTATGGAATATGTCATAAAATACAACAAAAAATTTGATGGTACCCCATTGTATTACGAGAAGGATTACCCTTATCCAATAGAGGGTGGGGATATCTTAGTGTTAAGCGAAAAAGTTTTAGCGATAGGAATTTCTCAAAGAACTTCACCAGAAGCCGTCGAAATACTTGCTAAAAAGTTCCTCAAAGAAAATAGCGACACCTTTGATAAGATAATCGCATTTATAATACCTGATAATAGGGCTTATATGCATTTAGATACCATATTCACAATGGTTGATTACGATAAATTTCTAGTACATGCAAATTTAAAAGAAGATATAGATACTTTCATTATTACTAAGTCTAAAGAGGGATTCGATTTTTATGAGGAAGAAGAAAGTTTGGAAAATATATTAAGAAAACATCTTAATTTAGATCATGTCGAAATTATTAAATGTGGAAACGCTGATATAATAGCATCACACAGGGAGCAGTGGAATGACGGCTCCAACAGTTTGGCAATAGAACCTGGAAAGGTTATTACCTACGACCGAAATTACATCACCAACAGAGAATTAGAAAAATCGGGGATAGAAGTTTTAACCATACCGTCCAGTGAATTATCTAGAGGAAGGGGAGGCCCTAGGTGCGCTAGTATGCCACTTATAAGGAGGAGATACTCTTGAGAAAAAAAGTTTTGATAATGGGAGCTGCAGGTAGAGATTTTCATAATTTCAACGTTTATTATCGAGATAATCCTGACTACGAAGTTGTTTGCTTCACAGCCACACAGATCCCTGACATCGAAGGAAGGCTTTACCCCAAAGAACTCGCTGGAGAGTTGTATCCCAATGGGATACCCATAGAATCAGAAACAAATCTAGTCAATCTTATCAAAGAAAACAACATCGACGAAGTTGTGTTATCCTACAGCGATTTACCCTTTTCGTATGTAATGGAAAAGGCTTCTTTAGTGCTTGCTAGTGGGGCAGATTTTACACTTCTGGGTCCAAACAATTCCATGGTGAAATCCAAAAAACCTATTATTTCGATTTGTGCCGTTAGGACCGGATCAGGGAAAAGTCAAACAACGAGGAGAGTTTTGGATATTCTAAAAAATAAAGGTTTAAAAGTAGTTTCAATCAGACATCCAATGCCTTATGGGAACCTAGTAAAGCAAAAAGTACAAAGGTTTGCCACTTACGAAGATCTAGATAGACACGAATGTACAATTGAAGAAAGAGAGGAGTATGAACCTCATATAGATAGGAACTCTGTCATCTATGCAGGTGTTGATTACGAAGAGATATTGAGACGGGCAGAAGAAGAAAATCCCGATGTTATATTATGGGATGGGGGCAACAACGATTTTTCATTTTATAAACCTGATTTATCTATTGTTGTAGTCGATCCACACAGAGCCGGTCATGAAGTATCCTACTTCCCTGGCATGACCAATTTAATTATGGCAGATGTTTTAGTTATCAATAAAGAAGAAACAGCAACATTGGAAGGTATTGAAAAAGTAAGAGCAAATATAGAAAAATGGAATCCAAACGCAACAGTGATCGATGCTGCATCTCCCTTATTCGTTAAAAATCCTTCTATTATAAGAGGGAAGAGATGCCTTGTTATTGAAGATGGCCCAACCTTAACTCACGGCGAAATGACTTATGGAGCCGGTTTTATAGCTGCCAAAAAATTTGGAGCCTCTGAAATAATCGATCCAAGGCCTTATGCAGTTGGTTCAATAGTAAATACTTATAAGAAATACACTCATCTTGATAAAATACTTCCCGCGATGGGTTATGGAAAAAAACAGATAAAAGAACTGGAAGAAAGTATCAATAAATCCGATGCTGAAGTTGTGATTATAGGTACACCAATTGATCTAACAAGAATTATGGACATAAAAAAACCAACAGTTAGGGTAACTTACGAGTTACAAGAAATCGGTAAACCGGATTTGGAAGAAGTTTTAAGTAATTTTATAGCCAACAAATGAAATGTGTGAGAGATGCTCATTTAGAGCATCTCTCGTTGATGTTTTTTAATTTCTAAATTATTTAAGGAATCCGCTGGTTGGAGGTGCGTTTTGTGGCAAATGTGTATGTGGTAGGAAAAAGAAAAAGAGGCAGAAGAATATGGCTTATTTTGATAATAATTATCGCTATATTAGCGGCTTTTTTAGGATTCATGTTATACAGATACAACCAATTCGTCAACAATCCTGTAGCCTCATCGAGCAAGCTAACCTATACGGTATCTTATGACGATGGGCTATATTTTATAAGGGTTCTTAACGATAACAGGAAGATAATGATAATCAAAGTTGAAGAGGGGACCACTTTCCCAGAGTCTTATATTACTTTATCTTCTGAAAGTTTAGATAAAGTTTCAAATGATTTTTTGGAGTTGTTTGATCTTAACTCTAATTTTACTTACTATTTCTACCTAAATGATGAACTTGCCAACGAGCTTATAAGTAAATTAGGTGGCAGCAATTTAAAAGGTATCGATGGATTTTTTGACGCTTTGAAGAATAGTGAGATAAGATTTTGGCAAGTCTTTAGTTTGAGAAAATACGTAGATATAGTAAAAGATTACAATAGGTCCACCAATTTGGACGAAGAAGGGATTTATGCTCTCATTGATGGCTTTTCAAGGTACTTTATAACCAATTACGATAAATTAACCGTTCCACTCCTATTAAATGAGCCCCTTCAAATTAATATAGCAAATCAAACAATTGAAAGAAAATACGCCGATGTAGAGGCTTTTGAAAGGATCAAAGAGCTCGTGGAGTGATTATTAGTTGAAAATAAATATTTTAAGAATTTTATCTTTCGTTTTTCTGATTTTTTTGACACTCAGTTTTATAATACCTTTAGTTAAGAATATTCAATTAGATCGATCTTCCATTGAACTTCCTTACTATTTTTTGGTTCTGGGAAAAGATGAAAATATTGAAAGTTCAACAAGAACCGATGTTATAATCTTAGGGGGGATCGATAAAGGGAATATAGTTTTTCTACCCATACCAAGGGATCTTTTGATCACTATCGATCAAAGAGAAAGGCGAATAAACTCTGTTTTCGAAATTTACGGCATCGAAGGACTTAAAAAAGAGGTTGAAAAATTAAGCGGTGTACAAATTTCGGATTACATAGTTTTTGATTATTCCATATTTAAAAGTATTGGTGATTTATTTGCTCCAATAGATATATACATAGAATCTGATATGAGTTACCAAGATTATCATCAAAATTTACATATAGATTTTAAAAAAGGATATAATAAGTTAAATGGTGAAGAATTATTGTATTATGTAAGGTATCGAGATACATCGGGAGATTTAGGAAGAATAGAGCGTCAAAAAAATGCTGTAATGGCTTTATTGAATGAGGTCCAATCCGCTAGTATAAATAAACTCATTGAAGCGATTGATATAGGTTTATCTAACACCATTAATTCTTTTGAAATCAAAGATCTACTTTTTCTGTATAACCAGGTGAAAGATGCTCAGATGGAATTCATCTCGTTCCCCTATTTAATCAAAGATAGCTATGTGGTCGTTGACGAAACTAAAATACCCCAAATTCAATACAAGTTGAAAACTTTTAAAACATATTCTAATCAAAACAATGATAAATCAAAAATAATCATCACCAAAAACTTTTCCAGCAAGTTGTATAATTTCTATACCTATGTTTTTGACGTATGGAAAAAACCAGGCTATCAGATCAAGGTTTTGGACGAAACCTTTGATGGTTTAAGTGATCAGTATTCCTATGTGCTTTTTAGGAACGTTGAAGAACAAAGAAAAGAAAAGATAAAAACAGATTTGAAAGAAACATTCGGAACAAACTTCATCGAAATAGAAGACAAGTACAAATATTTTCAGTTGATAAACTTTATTTCAGAAAATTTGCTCGATCCAACGGTTTATGATGCAGTGGTGGTTCTTAATGAAAGGTGGTAAAAGAAATAGTCCAACCTTACTTTTAGCTATTTCTTTTTTCACAAGGTCGAAAAACAACTTTAAATTCTCTCTCATCGCTATGATAATAGGGGTATGGGGTATAATAGTAGTTACTTCAATAATAAATGGTTTCGATAGCTTGTTAATAGATTCAATAACTAATTTTTATCCTCATCTTGTTGTTAAAGGAAATTACACTCAAAACTCTTCAGAAATAGACAAAATTGTAAATTTCAACATCACCTCTGTAGCACTTATAAATCGATCTAAAATTGCTTTTTCTCAACTTATGGAATTGGATGATCTATCATTCTATGAAGGGTTTGTAAATGAGAAAACTAGTACAGATGGACTTATAATGGGAAACAAATTAGCAGATAATCTCAATGTTGATATTGGCGATACCATAATAACTGTGAGAACAAAAGGACTATTACCGATTTTCCAAGAAAGCACCATTACGGGAATATTTGAATCTGGTGTAAGCTCATACGATTCAACTTTTATTTTGTCTCAAGATTCGAATCCAAAAGAGTACACCGGTATTTTTTTGAATAATCCAAAAAAAGCTAAAAAATTTAAAGAAAAATATCTTTACGATTACTCAGCCCTTACTTGGGAAGAATCTAACGAAACTTTGGCTAAGGCTGTCCAGGTTGACAGTGTGTTAGCCTTTATGATAACTTTTTTCATTCTTTTGATTTCTGGCTTCAGTATATCAAACTCTGTTTCTTTCTCTGTCTTTACTAGAAAGAAAGAGATAGCTATTTTAAGGGCTCTTGGTTTTCAAAGAACACAAGTATCTACCGTTTTTATATTAGAAACTTTTTTAATGTCTCTATTAGGATTTGTTATTGGAGTTATTGTTGGTATTTTAACATGCTGGTTTCTAATTATTTTAAAGATTCCTTTACCTGAAGGACTCTTTTATGTAGAATATTTACCCATTAAGATAACCGCTAACTCTTTTTTAATAGCTTTTTTAATAAACAGCTTTGTATCCATTTTTTTTAGTTATATTGCATCAAGGCGCGCATCGGGTCTCAATATCGTAGAATCTTTAAAAGAGGAATAGAGGGGGCATCTTAATTTGGTGGAAAAAGCATTTGTTATGATAAAACCTAACGCCGTTAAAAGGGGACTAATTGGTGAAATAATCAAAAGATATGAACAAAAAGGCCTAAAAGTTGCCGCTATGAAAATGATAAAGATGAAAAAATCTCAAGCTGAAGAACTCTACAAAGTACACCAAGGTAAGGAATTTTATCAACCATTGATAGAATTCATATTATCCGGACCCGTGGTTATTATGATTTTAGAAGGTCCAAGGGCAATTGAAGTTGTTAGAAGTATAAATGGTGAAACGGATCCACTAAAAGCCCAAGCAGGAAGCATACGTGGCGAATTTGGAATAAGTGTCAGAAAAAATATTGTACATGCTTCAGATTCGATCCAAAGCGCAGAACAAGAATGGGGAATTTTTTTTGAAGAAAATGAAATTTTTGAATATCTTTGTGGCTTTGAAAATGAGTTGTAATAAAAAAAGAGGTGAAATTCATGAGGGTTGCAGGTCTTATACTTTCAGGTTCCACTAAAGATAATTTAGATAAGTTAACATTAAAAAGGACTAGCGCAGCCGTTCCTGTTTTCGGTAAGTACAGAGCGATAGATTTTACGTTAAGCAACATGGTGAATTCCGGTATCACAAACGTAGGAGTCTTCACTCAATACAATCCCAGGTCTTTAATGGACCATTTAGGAAGCGGGAAAGAATGGAACTTGGATAGAAAAAGAGGGGGACTATTCATACTTCAGCCATTTATAAGCCCTCAAAGTCATAAAATGTACTACGAAGGAACAGCGGACGCATTATTCCAAAATTTAACTTATTTGAGAAGATCCTACGAAGATTTTGTTTTAATCGGCTCTGGAGATCATATATACAATATGGATTTTAGATCTCTTTTCAAATATCACGTAAAAAACGGTGCAGATGTTACTCTGCTAACAAAAACCGCAGAAGAGGGAACAAATTTTAGCCAATATGGACAAGTCATTACAGATGAAAATAATAGGATCACACAAATATACGAAAAGGACTCCAAATATCGCTCAAGTAAGATTTTTTTGGGTGTTTACTTTATAAACAAAGCATTTTTGTTGGAAATGCTATATGCCAACGTACCAAATGGTAAATTCGATCTATTAAAAGATATTATCATACCCAATTTATCCAGAATGAGAGTTTTTTCTTACGAGTTTGACGGTTACTGGAAAAATATAAAAAAATCTGTGGAAGATTATTATAATATTAATATGGATATTCTAAAAGAAGAGGTGAGAAACGAATTATTTTATCTCCCAGAAAGGAAAATATACACCAAGCTCAAAGATTCAGCTCCACCGAAGATAAACGTTAACGCCGAGGTCTCCAATTCATTTATATCTGACGGTTGTATAATAAATGGAATTGTTAGAAATTCTGTGCTATCGAGGGATGTGTACATTGGTGCGGGTTCTGTAATAGAGGACTGTATAATATTACAAGGAAGTTATTTAGAGGAAGGAAGTATAATTAGAAAGACCATAATTGATAAAAACGTAAGGATAAGATCAGGGAAAAAGTTGGAAGGTATAGGTAACGAGATCAACGTTATAGAAAAAGGGGCTGTTCTATAAAGGAGGCATTGAAATGCGTGTTTTAGCTATCATTTTAGCTGGAGGTCAAGGAACAAGACTTGGAGTAATTACAAACAATTTAGCAAAGCCAGCAGTACCCTTCGGTGGGAAATATCGAATGATTGATTTCACTTTAAGTAATTGCGTTAATTCAAATATAAATACAGTAGGTGTTGTCACTCAATATATGCCACATCGGTTGGTAGAACATTTGGGTATAGGTAAACCGTGGGACCTGGATATAAAAGGTGGAGGTTTGCATATTTTGCCTCCTTATTTAAGTAGATCAGGAACTTCTTGGTATCAAGGAACAGCTGATGCGGTTTATCAAAACATCGAATTTATAGAAAGGTATAAACCTGATTTTGTGTTACTTTTGTCAGGGGATCATGTATATAAAATGGATTACAACGATATAATAGATTATCATATAGAAAAAGATGCCGATGGTACAATAGCATGTATGGAAGTACCAGTAAGCGAGGCACATAGATTTGGTATAATGGTCACCGATCCTTTCAATAGAATAATCGAATTCCAAGAAAAACCAAAAGAACCAAAAGGGACCTTGGCTTCATTAGGAATATACGTATTTAAATGGAATTTTCTAAAAGATGCTCTCATAAGAGATGCCAAAGATAACACTTCTGAACACGATTTTGGGAAAAATATAATTCCTAAATCGCTAAAAGAAAATCATATGCTTTATGCCTTCAACTTTGAAGGTTATTGGAGAGACGTTGGAACTATAGAATCTTATATGGACTGTAATTTGGAGATAATTTCATCCCTGCCACCTTTAGATCTTCACGATGAAAGTTGGAAGATATACACTCAATCTGAAGAGTTACCACCGGCTTTCATTGCAAAAGGAGCCAGTGTTGTAAAAAGCTTTGTTAGTGAAGGCTCAGAAATATACGGAACGGTTGAAAATTCTGTGATCTTTCAAGGTGTAACCATTTCAAAGGGAACTTATGTAAAAGATTCCATAATAATGAATAATGTATTTATCGGTAAAAATTCCTATATAGAAAAAACGGTTATTGCTGAAAATACTGTTATAGGTGATTCGGTTGAGATAGGAAAAGGCAAATTCGCGGAATCAAAAATCGATAAAAAGATCTATAATTCAGATATAACTGTAATAGGTTTCAATTCAAAGATAAAAGACCAAATGATAATAGGAAAAAATTGCGTCATAGACAACGAGGTAGACTTAAAAGATTACGATGTGGAAGAAATAAAAAGTGGGGAAGGAATATTGAAGTGAACAAAAGACTTTTTAGAAAAAAATACATTAAAAAGGGGATAAAATATGGACTTTTATGCATTAAAATTTTTAGCAACTTCAAATTTAACCGGTGAAACATATGTGGGATATATGTTTGGGAAAAAGGCTCAAACCCCTTATTTTAATGTACTTTTGTTGACTAGGGCTCAACTTAGAGAAGTCGACCTTCCGGATATTACAAAAGATTATCTTGATTTCAAATCAGACATCGATATGTTGTATTATCAATTGTCTAAGGAAAAAAATAATAATCTTCTAACTCAGTTCAAAGCTTACTTCTACAGCAAGCTTAAAAAAATGAGATTTGAGATCACAGGAACAAAAATCTTCATGGCTATAGAAGATGAAGACGTCTATGTATTAAAATCAATTTTGAGCGATATTTTAAGTGAATGGTCCGGAGATACAAAGATCAAATTGGTTGCACAGAAATTTGATTATAAAGATCTAACCTGGATATCAGCCGTAAAAGAAAAAGGAGAAGAAGGTTTAAAAGAATACTTAAACAGAGAGGACGTTAAAGATGCAACGGAAATCTATCCAATAATAGACCCCATAGAAGGTTATTCCGTTTCTAAATTGGATATAGGTGAACCTATAATTGTTTTACCAATAGAAAATAAGGACGAAAGCGAAAAAAAAATTGGACAAGTAGTCGAGGGAAAAATCATATCTAAAGAGTTGATCCCTTCAAGCAACTATATATTTTTAAAAGTAGATTTAGGTAATGGGGCTTTGGGTAAATCGGTAGTTCACAGAGAGTTAAAGGTTTCAGTAGACCAAAATCGGCTTCAAATTTTAAGAAAATCTCAAGAAAAAAAAGAGAATGAAACTGAAACAAAAATTATCGGAGATCTTTATAACCAAATGAAAAATGATAAAAGTGTGCCTCCTGATAAAAAAATAGGTTCATTAGATATACTAATAATAAGTGGTTTCTCAATAATAGGGATACTTTTGATAATCTTAATTGTTATACTACTGGGACGGTTCTAATTTGAAAGTTGTGTTGACTTTTGTCATTATGATTCCAACGTTGATCTTTTCTGTACTTTCATATCAATATACCTATCAGATTCTTGAATACAGAAATTTGAAGGAAAAAGAAATCACAGAAGCTTTTGAATTAATGAACAAAGTGGAAGAAATCTTTGCGTTAACGCCTCAAGAGTTTTTTAATGGTTATGAAATTAAACATTCCATATCGACAACAACGAAAGAAGCAACTATTCATGTATTTGAATATGAGGGATATGACTTTGTATACATTGAAAACACCGAATGATAACAAATATATCGAAATAATGAAGGAATGGAGGAATACTTAATTTGCGTTTATCGTATGCAACAGCTGTAGAACTCGGTTTAAAAAAAGGAAAAATTAACTTTTCAAACTACACAGCTTATCTCATGATCGGGGAAAAGTGCCTTTTCAACTGTTCTTATTGTGCACAAGCCAGAGACGCTCAAAGTAAAGCAGAGCTATTATCAAGAATCAAATGGCCCGAAATATCTCTAGAAACTTTTAAAAGTATCTTCATCCCAGCAAAATTTAAACGTATTTGCATCCAAGTTGTTTCTTCTTTAGATTATTGGACTGACTTAAACGAATTATTATCTTTCTTGAAAGAAAAAGAAATACCTATATCTGTTTCTATAAGGCCAAGAAATATTGAAGAAGTTAGAACCTTGTTTGAAAAGTACAACGTTGATAGGGTTGGAATAGCCATAGATGTAGCAAACAAGGAACTTTTCTCAAAAATTAGAGGTGGTAAATACGAATTCTACGAAAAAATACTCAAAAATGCTTCAAATGAGTTCCCTAATAGAATTACAACACACATAATCGTGGGATTAGGAGAAACTGACAAAAACATTATAGACTTTTTATTAAAAATGAAAAAGTTTAAGATATTGGTAAGTCTTTTTTCTTTTACCCCCATAAAGGGTACAAAATTTGAAGGCCTTTTACCTCCTTCTTTATCTAGGTACAGAAAAATCCAGATTGCTAGAGAAATCATCCTACAATACGATGTAGAAAAAACTGATTTTCTTTTCGATTCAAAGGGTAACCTTCAAAAGTTGCCTGAAGTTGAGGTAGATATTGAAGAAGCTAAAAAAACCTCAGGATGTCCGTGGTGTACACGTCCTTTTTACAATGAAAAGCCAACAGAAGAACCATATAACGTCCCTATACCCCGAAACATCAATCTCTAAAGTTTCTCTTTTGCAATTTGTCCCCTTGCCTCAACTATTTTTTCAACCTCATCGGTAATTACACCATCGTACAAACCTTTGAATGTGTGTAAATCCTTGGGATCATTCACCGTCCATAAAAATATCGTAAAACCTTTTTCTTTCCATTTATGCAAGAGCTCTTTAGAAAGTTCTATATTTTCTTTTAAAGCATTTATCCAAAGATTCAAAGAATAAAGATTTATCTCCTTATTCAATTCATCTACGTAATTTAAAGTATCATATTCAATCAGTAATCCAATCTTTGCACTTTTATCTAAACTTCTGACCTTTCTCAAAGCTTCAATTTTAAAAGAAGAAAACAGGGTTCGCTCAAGTGCATTCATTCTTTTAGTAATTTCGTAAGAAGGAAAAGCCGCTTCAACCTCTTTGATTTCCAAATTAAGAAGAGCTTGGTCATCTAAATTAGATATAACTTCTTCGACTGTTGGAATGGTCTGTCTATTTTTAAAACGTATTTGCTTTAACTCCTCGTAAGTTAATTCCTTCAACTTTCTGTTGTCAATGCTATCGTCATGAAGAACAACCAAGGTTCCATCTTTAGTTAATCTCGAATCATATTCAATCCCGTCGGCGCCATACTCTCTCGCTTTTTTAAAGGCTTCTATCGTATTTTCGACAAATTTTGCCCTGTAACCCCTATGCCCCAAAATCACAAATTCATTCATAATTTTTTAATCATCCTCCTAGGCAAGTAATGTGATAAAATAATTATATCATTAGAGCATTTCTTGTTCCAAGAAAGGGGAAAAATTATGAAGGCATGGGAAAACGAATTTAATAGAAGAAGAAACGCAAAACCAAAAAAAGATCACTTCGAAAAATGGGAAGATGTAGAAAAAATGAACGTTTTCCCAAAAGAGACATTAATAACCCTTTGGGAGAGTAAAGTTCCAGGTTCTAACGCTCCAGAATCTCTCATCGTTGGTGCAGTCCAATCCTTAGAAAACATGGGAAAAAACGTAAACCAAGCGGAGTTATTGCTAGATAAAGGCTTCGAAGCATTAGAAAATAAAGATTACTCTAAATTAAAGGCTATAACCTCAGAAATTTTCTTTTCCCTTTCTAAAGCCAATTCATTAGACAATAACGAATATGAAAAATATGATAGACCTTTGGACTGGAACGAACTCTCTATCTCTTTTCCTAAGCAAAAGTCTAACAATATTGACAATCTAAAAGACAAGATTCATGGTGGTTGGTTAGGTCAACTTGCAGGTGGATCTATGGGAACCAAAATTGAAGGATATACCCATGATGCGTTGGAAGAAACATATCCTGATCAATTGGGTACTTACATAGGTGAGGTTTCAACGATTAACGATGATGTAACCTATGAATTGATTTTTCTCAAAACTTACGAAGAGAAAGGGGAAAAGATCTCTTCAAAAGATTTAGCAACAAATTGGATATCGTACATACCTTTTGGATGGAGTGCTGAGTTGATAGCCCTTGAAAATATCAAAAGAGGAATATTTCCACCCAAGTCAGGATCTTTTAATAACCCATTTCAAGAATGGATAGGAGCACAGATGAGATGCATGGTTCATGGTTTATTGCGACCTGGCGATCCATACAATGCAGCCAAGTTAGCTTTCATAGATTCACAAGTATCCCATAATGGTAATGGTATATACGGCGGCATACATAGTGCAGTCATGACATCTTTGGCTTTTTCTGAAAAAGATCCAAGAAAAATCATTGAAAAATCATTGGATTATATCCCCAAAAATACTGAATTTAAAAAAGTCGTAGATAATGTAGTAAAATATTGTAAAGCAAATCATGATTGGATCAACGTCCTTAGAAAAACAGAGGAGGATTTTAAAAAGTATAATTGGGTTCATCTTTATCCCAATACCGCCTCGGTTTTAACTTCTCTGTGGTTTGGAGAAGGGGATTTTGATAAAACGATGAAAATCGTGTCTTCTTTCGGTTATGACGTTGATTGTAATGCCGGGGAGGCAGGTACGATATTGGGTATAATATATGGTGCAAATGATTTTCCTTCTTATTGGTCAGACCCTTTGAAAGACACGTTGGAAACCTATTTACCAGATTTCTCAAAGATAAAAATATCTACATTGGCAGAATGGACATTTCAATTAAGTGCCCAAAAAGGGTACAAATAAATCGCAAGGGGAGGTGTAAAATATGAAAAGATTCACATTTTTTATGTTCATTGTTATTCTCTTTTCTTTCACAGTTTTTGCAGTGCCACAAAAGGTTGCTTACGTAATAAACGGTTCCCTTGGGGATCAATCCTTTTATGATTCCGGTTACGCTGGCATCAAACAACTGGAAAATGATTATGGGGTTCAAACAAGGGTAATTGAATGCAACTTTGATCCTTCGCTCTATTATCCAAGTTTACTCACAGCTGCGAGGTGGGCAGATGTTGTATTCGTAATCTCTTATGGCTTTGAAGAAGAATTAAAAACCATAGCAACACAATTCCCAAATAAGATTTTCGTAAATATTGACACCATAGTTGAAGATGACCAGGGTATAATATCAAACGTCGATTACATCGAAGAGGAAGGGGCTTTCATGGCTGGAGTTGTAGCAGGTATCGTTACATCAATGACAGAATTGGAAGGAATAAATCCCCAAAAACTAATAGGAGCAGTAGGTGGAGATGACGATATAGTAATAAGATCCTTTGTATATGGTTATGAACAAGGAGCACATTACATAGATCCTGAAATTGAAGTAAGAACGATATACGTGGGGAGTTGGGATGATCCTGCAAAAGGGAAACAAGCCGCTTTACAACTTTACTCTCAGGGTGTGGATGTAATATTTCAAATCGCGAGTTTAACAGGATCGGGAGTTTTACAAGCCGCCCAAGAAGTAGGGAAATATGCTATTGGCGTAGATTCAAATCAAAATGGTCTTGCCCCGGGTCACGTGATCACCAGCGATCTTAAAGAAGTTGGAAAATCTATTGAACTAGTTTTTAAAGACATAGTAGATGGAAGATATGAACCCGGTACGTTGTACAAACTCGGATTAAAATCCGGAGCGGTAGGATTGGCAATCGATGAGTACACATATAAGATTCTTCCTAAAGAAACTGTAGAAAAAATATTACAGATTCAGAAAGATGTTACGGATGGAAAAATTGTGGTCAAAGAGTATAGAGAATAATCATCCATAGGTGGTTCTAAATGTCATACATACAAATGAAAGATATATATAAAGTATATCCACCTGATGTTTTAGCCTTGGAAGGAGTGAATTTCTCCTTAGAAAGAGGAGAAATTCATTCTATTATAGGAGAAAACGGAGCCGGAAAAAGCACGCTGATGAAGATCTTATACGGTATGGTACCTCCATCCAGTGGTGAGATCGTTATCAATAATAAAGAACAAAAAATAACTAACCCAAACGTAGCTATTCAAATTGGTATAGGTATGGTTCACCAAGAATTTATGCTCGTTCCTTCTTTTAAGGTATACGAGAATGTTGTTTTAGGTTTAGAAAAGACAAAAAATTTCGGTTTCGTAGATAAAGAAAAAATATTAAATGAGTTAGAAGAGATTACCAAAAAGTTTAGTTTGGTTGTTGATTTACAAGCAACAACTTCTAACCTCTCTGTCGCATCTCAACAAAAAGTGGAGATCCTAAAATTGTTGTATAGAAAGGTCGACACGTTAATTTTTGATGAACCAACAGCGGTATTAACCCCTCAAGAAACTCAGCAACTGTTCAAAGAGATAAGAAATATTAGAGATACAGGCAAAACCATTGTTTTTATCAGTCATAAATTGGAAGAAGTATTGGAAATCTCAGATATTATAACAGTTATGAGAAGAGGAAAAATTATCTCAACTTTAAAAAACGATAACCTCTCAAAAGGCGAATTGGCGAAAATGATGGTGGGCAAAGAAGTTATGCTTACAATAAAGAAAGTCCCAAAAGAACCAGGTAAAGAGATTTTTAAATGTGAAAATTTAACCGTTGCTTCGAATAAAACAAAGATAAACCTATTGTCAAACATAAATATTGTTATTAGATCAGGAGAGATAGTCGGTTTAGCAGGAGTAGAGGGCAATGGTCAATACGAGATTGTACAAACAATAATTGGTGAAATTTATCCACACCACGGAAAAATATATATAGAAGATAAAAATATCACAGAGCTCCCCATCAGAAAAAGAAGAAGACTAATAGGTTATATCCCAGCTGATAGAAAAAGATATGGATTAGCTTTAAACGCCGTTTTAACAGAAAATCTTTCCATGACTCACCACTTAGGTGAAAAATTGTCAAAATTTAAATATATCATGGATTGGAAAAAGGCCAAAAAATTTGCAAAGGGTTTGATCAAACAATACAACATCCTTTCAAGAAGTATCAACGATCTTCCCAAAAGTCTTTCTGGAGGTAATCAGCAGAAATTAATAGTTGCTCGTGAATTCAGCCTCGATGCACCATTTTTGCTCTTGGACCAACCAACAAGAGGATTAGATGTTGGTTCAATAGAATATGTTCATAACGTTATTCTTGAGATGAGAAAACAAGGGAAAGGGATTATGATGATCTCTGCAGATCTAGACGAACTTTTATCTATGTGCGATAGGTTATACGTTGTACGAAAAGGAGAAATAGTTGCTGAATTAGACCCCAAAATTCACTCAAAAGAAGAAGTTGGCGAGTACATGTTGGGGGCCAAATTATGAAAAGTTTGAACAAAATACTAACAGGAATCGTTGGCATAGCCTTATCTTTTCTTGCAGGTGCGATTTTGATCAAACTTCAGGGGAATTCCCCTATTGATGCTTATCGAGCATTATTTGATTACGGATTAGTTTCATGGTTTTCCCTTTCTTCAACTTTAAACAACGCTACCCCATTGATTTTAACGGGTATGGCTGCAGCGATAGCCTTCAGTTCAAACGTGGTGAACCTTGGAGAACCAGGGCAACTGATTGTTGGAGCTTTGACCGCAGCACTTTTGGGATACTATCTACCCATCCCAGGAATCATAGGGATATTTGTTATTTTGATAATATCTGGTATCGTTGGTGGTTTATATGGTGGTTTGGCTGGCGTACTAAAAAAGTATTATAAAATGGATGAATTTATAACCACTTTAATGTTGAATTTCATAGCTGATTACTTTACCTTGTACCTGGCAACCTATCCATTTTTGGATAAAAACTCATATGTTCCTGCCACTCGTATGATTAAAAAAGAATTTTTTCTTCCCACTATCAACGGAATTAATATTAGTTTTTTCATAGCGATTTTTATGGTCTTTGTTTCTTCCTTTGTTGTAACTTATCTAAAAAAAGGTTACGAATGGCGGATGATGGGATACAATTATAATTTTTCAAAGATTGGTGGATGTGAAAATGAAGAAAATTTAATCTGGGTTATGTTTTATACAGGTTTCCTTTCCGGGTTAGCAGGTGCTTTGCTGATATTGGGTGGAACTCAACATAGGTTTACTAAAGGAATCGGAGCAAACTATGGTTGGGATGGGGTAATGCTTGCCATAGTTGGAGGTAACGGCGTCGTTGAAACATCAGTTTTTGCAATATTCTTCGGATTTCTTAAAGCAGGTGGAATAGGTATGGAATTCGAGGTATCAATACCTTCAGAATTTACAATGGTTCTTCAAGCTATAATCGTTTTATTAGTTGTTGCAACAAGGAGTACGATATCTTACTACAGTGATAAAATCAGGGCTTCTCTGAAAGTACAAAGAGTGGTGAAATCCTCTGAATAATATAATTTCTTTACTAATTAGGGACAGTTTTAGTAGTGCAACTCCTATACTTCTTGCAGCATTGGGGGGGACTTTTACCTACTACGCCAACGTATTCAACATCGCTATGGAAGGTATGATGCTCATCGGGGCTTTCTTCGGAGTTTTGGGAAGTTATCTTTTTCAAAGTTGGGCAATTGGCATGTTGTTTGCAGTCATTTCTGGAGTTGTTGTTGCTTTAATTTTTTCGGCATTTGCATTGTCCCTTAAAACAGACGAATTTTTGACTGGTATAGGTATAAATATGCTCGCCTTGGGCGGAACTACGTATCTTTTAAGGAATATTTTCGAAGTAAAAGGTGCCTTCATATCTCCAAGGATAGAATCTCTTCCAACATGGGACATACCTATTTTAAATCAAATTCCTATACTCTCACAAATATTGAATTATCATCCTTTTATTGTTTACTTAGCAATACTTTTAGCTTTGTTGTTAGAAGTTATAATATTTCATACAAAATTCGGTCTCAGACTTAGGGCAACAGGGGAAGATCCAGAAACCACAAGATCTTTAGGCATTAATCCTAATAAAATGAAGTTTACCTCTATACTACTTTCAGGTATACTTTCTTCCATGGCTGGCACATACTTATCCTTAGGCTATGTTACCCTTTTCAGTGAAAATATGTCAAACGGCAGAGGATGGATCTCTTTGGCTATAATAATCTTGGTAAAAGGTCGTCCTTTAGGAATACTTTTAATGTCTTTACTGTTCGGATTTTTTGAAAGTGTGACTTTCACTCTTCAAAACTTCAATATCCCACCACAAATCACTTCCATGTTACCTTATGTGATTACTTTGGTAGTCTTATTTCTATACAGTTTCAATAAAAACAAAGAAGAAAAATGAGTAAAATTAAGAAAACAGAAGAAATATTGAGTTAATTAACTATAATTCAGTTTAATTCCCTCTAATCATCCATAATCAAGTTTGCAATTTAAATTATTTAGAGATATACTATATAAGTGTAGTTTCGAAAACGTTTGCATAATAATTGTAACAAGGTGATTTTTATGAATAGACAAGTAACCATAAAAGATATAGCAAAAGAAGCAGGAGTATCCATATCTACTGTTTCAAGGGTGGTAAACAGTTCCTTACCAGTAAAAAAAGAAACGAAAGAAAAGGTCTTAAAGGCAATTGAAAAGTTGAATTATTATCCCGATTCTCTCGCCAGGAGTTTAAGAGTTGGATACACCAAGACAATAGGTATAATCATCCCAAATATTGCCAATCCCTTTTTTGCAACTATAGTAAGAGGGGCAGAAGATTTTCTAAGATCAAAAGGCTTTTCTTTGATTATATGCAATTCGGATAACAACATTGCTGAAGAAAAAAAATTATTTAAAACATTACTCGAAAAGAAAGTCGATGGGATTTTATACTCAGGCATAGGTGACCATGTTGAAAATCTCATAAACAGAAATGTAAAAACCGTTTTCATAGACAGGATCATTAAAAACAATAAATTCTCTTACGTTTGTTCTAACAATTACAATGGGATGTATAAATTACTCGAATATCTCTATAATTCAAATCACAGAAAATTCATATTTATAAGCGGTAAAAAAGAAATATTCAGTGCAGCTGAAAGATTAAGAGCCTTCCAAGATTTTGCAAATGAATATAAGATAGATTTTAAAATATATGAGGGAGAGTATACTCATGAATCGGGGATTTCAATTGCTAAAAAGATTAAAAATCTTCCCGACGTTGTGGTATGTGCAAACGATTTGTTGGCTTATGGAGTTATAGAACATTTTAAATCAAAGGGTTTGAAAGTGCCAAAAGATGTAAGCGTCACTGGCTACGACGACATCGCCTTTAGTAAAATGTTCTCGCCACCCTTAACGACTGTGAAACAACCTATATATGAAATGGGAAAAACGGCTGGAAAAATGATCTTTACAACACTTTCAAAGAAAATAGATCACATCCCTGTAAAACAGTTTGAGAACGAGATAATTATTCGGGAAAGTACGAGGAGGAGATTATAGTCTGTTAAGGATTCTTTACGGTAAAACGTTATGGTTGGTTTTATTTTTCGTGGTAAAAAACAAATTTTAGACTCTTTAGAAATAGAAAAAATTTTGAATCTGGGAGGTGGTTTTTATAAGGGTTAGAGAATACGACAAAATGTCTCACTTTTCAAAGAAATAGTAAAAAAGAGTTTCAAATACTGAATAAAAGCGAATAAGAAGAAGGGAGGTATATTAGAAAAAATTGCTTTTTAAAACCATGATAAAATGAGTGTTTTAGAATTTCTAAAGTGAGTAAACAAATTTTATGAGGAGGTGTGAGTTTCATGAAAGGAATTAAAGTATTTTTGGTAGTGTTAATTTCAGCAATATCACTTGTGTCATTTTCGCAAGATGTAACAGTTACTTGGTGGTATGAAAGTGTTACTCCAGATAATTTAAAAGCTATGGAAGAAAATTTAGTTAAACCTTTTGAAGAAAGTCATCCAGGTATTAAAATAGAAATCATTGTAAAAAATCAATTACAAGAAGTTCTTAGGACAGCTATTATTGCAGGTGAAGGGCCTGATATAATAATGACGATGGGTCCAGCAGAAGCTAACAGATACGCTTCAGCAGGCTATTTACTTCCCTTAGATGAATATTTGGAAAAAACAGGTTTACTCGAAGAAATTCCAAAAATGTTTTTAGAAGTGGGAAAAGTAGGAGGAAAGATTTACTCAATACCAAAAACTATGGAAAGCATGGGAGTAATATATAATAAGACTCTTTTTGAGAAATATGGGTTGAAAGAACCAAAAAATAGGCAAGAATGGTTAGAACTTAATAATAGTGTAAAGGCTCAGGGTATTTTGCCAATAGGAGCAGGGAATGCTAATTGGAAACCAACCAATGAGCATTATGTAACTCTTTATTTAAATCACTATGCAGGTCCAGAAAATGTGTATAAAGCTTTAAAAGGAGAGTTACGATGGGATGACACTCTTTTTGTCGAAGCGATAGAAATGTTAAAAACTGATTTTGAGAAATATTGGCCGAAATATGAGATTTATTCGGTTTTAAACCCTGAAGATTTTGTTCCGATGGTTTCAATGGGGCAATCAGCAATGTTTTTAGTTGGTACGTGGGGTTTCCAATGGGTAATAGACCCTGACTACTGGCCATCTGATGATGAATTTGGTTGGTTCCCATTTCCTACTTTGAGAGAAGATGTGCCTTATCCTCTTGTAGATATAGGCATTGGTACGACTCTTTCCGTGAACAAAAATAGCCCCAACTCGGAAGAAGCTACTGAATTTATATCTTGGACATTAGCTGAGAATAAACAAGGAATAGCTAACTTATTAAGAGATTTTCCTGGAGAATGGATTGCCCCTGTTGAAATTCCAGAGGAAGTTGTTCCAAATGATGTAGATCCAATTTTTTATGAACATGTTCAAACACAGTATGACTTACTCCAAAAAGGTAATTATGGTTACACAACTTGGACTTTTTTGGGTCCTGAAACATGGCAATGGTGTTACGAAGGTATAGAACAGGTTTGGTTGAACAAAATTACTCCTGAAGAGTACATGAGCAAGTGGCAAGAAATATTCACAAAAGAGTTAAAAGAAGGCTTAGTCCCACCAATTCCAGAAAGGAGGTAAAATTTAGAAGGGGAGACGCGTCTCCCCTTCTTCAAAGAATAAAATGAGGAAAAAAACAAAAAAAAATAAGAGTATTTTTTCTGTCAGTGGATTTGTTTTACCCGCATTGATAATAAATATTATAGTAATTTTGGTGCCTGTCATAATTACTCTGATTTTAGCCTTTTTTGAATGGGATGGTTTAAATATTCCAAAGTTCGTTGGGTTCAGAAATTTTGTTACAATTTTTCAGGATGCAAATTTTTTGAAAGCTCTAACTAACAATCTTATTTGGACTTTGATTTTCCTTACTATACCAGTAATAATGGGATTAATTGTGGCTGAATTACTAAGAAAAACAAAATGGACATTTTTACAGCCTTTTTTTTTCTTTCCGGTAATTTTGCCTGTAGCATCGGTAGGTTTGATATGGAAATTTATATATCATCCCATTAGAGGATTAGGTAAGTATTTAGATGTAGTTGTATTAGGGAACCCTGAAATCGCATTATACGGAATAGCTTTTGCAAATATTTGGGCTTGGTGGGGTTTCCTTTGCGTTGTTTTCTATAGTGCTATGCAAGGGATATCTTCAGAACTTTATGAATCAGCCCGTTTAGATGGCGCTAACAAATGGCAAGAATTTATATACATAACGATTCCTCAAATAATTCCAACGATTGTTTTTATGGAAGTTATGACAATAATTTGGTCATTCTTAGTCTTTGATTGGGTTTGGATTATGACACAAGGAGGTCCAGCTGGTTCCTCAGAACTATTGGCAACTCTTTTATATAAAAAAGCCTTTTATTCCTACAAAGTTGGGGAGGCGAGTGCAATCGGTGTTATCATCTCTTTATTTGGTTTCTTAGGAGTATCTTTATATTATTATTTGAACAAAAGAGGAGTTGAAGTTTAAAGATGAAAAAAATTTCCTTAAGTGATTCCATAATTCGTTTGGTATTAATTATTTTCTTAATTTATACACTATTTCCGTTATATATTGCTATAAGTGCATCTTTAAAAACTGGGTTTGAACTGTTTTCCGATCCTCTAGGTTTGCCTAATCCCCCTGCTTTTAAAAATTACTCTCGTTCTTTCGTTGAAACTGGATTAGGTAGAGCCTATTTAAACAGCGCTATCTTATCTTTAGGAACAGATCTAGGAATTTTATTGACAGCCATACCAATTTCATATGCTCTAGCAAAGATGAATTTCCAAGGAAAAAACTTTTTAATTGGTTATTTTTTCTTTTGTACTACTATTCCTCCTCAGTTATTTATTGTGCCACTATATTTTATGTTTAGCAGATTAGGTCTTGTTAATTCTCTTTTTGGATTAATAATTATATATATTGCAATGTGGACCCCTTTTTCTACGTTATTAATGAGATCATATTTTGTTAAAGTACCTAACGAACTACTTGAGGCGGCATTAATAGACGGGGCATCAAAATGGAAAGCTTTCTGGAAAGTTGTTTTTCCAGTGGCAAGACCAGGAATAACTACCACACTTTTAATTGTAACGATGTGGAGTTGGAACAACTTATTATTACCCTTAACTTTTATTAACGATGAAAAATTAAAACCCGTAACAGTGGCTGTTGCAATGTTAGAAGGAAAATGGAGCAGTTCATGGGAGATTATAATGGCCGCTTCAATATTAGCATCTTTGCCTATAATAATACTTTTTATATTCTCTCATAGAAATTTTGTAGAAGGCTTAGCAGGAACTGGCCTTAAAGGTTAACTATAAAATTATTTTGGAGGTGTTTTTACTATGATATTTGAAGATCCAAAATTGTTAATAGAAGATGAATTAAAACAATTAGAAGAAGAAGGATATATAATATCAGATGTTGCAGATTCTTACAAGTGGTACCTTCTGAACAGACCTACCTTAAACTGGAAAGATACCCTACATTTTTATAATTTTTATCTTAATAATTTAGAAAAGGATCCAAATTTTAAATACAATGAACCATCTGAGATTGATGAAATAAAGTCAAACTCAAAATTTAAAAGTTACAATAATCAAAATTTTTCGGAAGAAGCAATATATGAAAAAATTTACGGGGCATTGTTGGGCAGGGCTGCAGGCTGTATGCTTGGGAAACCTGTTGAAGGCTGGAAAAGAGAGGAGATATTAGAGTATCTTTCCAAAGTAGGAGAAAGTAGTTTAACTTACTATTTCCCTTTTGTAGAAGGTTATGAAAATAAAATAAGGACAGAAGAATGCTTTAGAAACACCTTAAACAAAGCTGTCCGTGATGATGATTTAGATTATCCTATAATAGGATTAAAAATTTTAGAGGAATACGGAACAGAATTTTCTACAAAGAATGTGGGAAAGATTTGGTTAGAAAATTTGCCCTTTGGTTTGGTTTATACTGCAGAAAGAGCTGCATATAGAAACTTAGTCAATTCATTAATTCCTCCCGAAACTGCAAGATTTATAAATCCTTATAGAGAATGGATAGGAGCACAGATAAGAGGAGATATTTTTGGATGGATTTCTCCATCAGATCCAATTAAAGCTGCTTATTTAGCGTATAAAGATGCCTCACTTTCTCACGTAAAAAACGGTATATATGGAGAAATGTATATATCAGCTCTTTTATCCTTGGCGTATATAATTGACGAACCCCCAGAACTTATTCAGGAGAGTTTAAATTTTATTCCTGAAACTTCAAGGTTTCATGAAGCTATAAGTTTTGTTTTAGAACTATATGAAAGAAGGATAGATTTTGAGGCGGCTTGGGAAGAGGTAAACAAGAATTTTGGTAAATATCATTTTGTTCATACCATAAACAATGCTTGTTTTGTTGTACTTGCCTTATTATACGGAGAGAAAAATTTTGAGAGAACCGTTTGCTTAGCTGTGGAATGTGGCTGTGATACTGATTGTAATGGTGCCACAGCTGGATCAATACTCGGATTACTCTTAGGATATAAAAATCTCCCTGAAAGATGGGTATCTCCCTTAAACGACACTTTAGAATCTCTTGTTCCTGGATTTCAAAGGGTAAAAATTTCTGACTTAGCTCGTAGGATAACAAATTTGATTTCATAAATTTTTTTCTTTTTTTTAGAATAATAAAAACGGTATTTCATATTCAAAGTTCTTCTCTTAATTAAGGTACCATTTTCAATAGAGAAGAACTTCTTTTCGAGTAAAAAACTTTTCTTTAATTTAAAAATATTATATATTATAATTTTACTGAAACTATTCAAAGGAGAGATAGTCCAATGATCGCTGTAATTGGTAGCAGTAACATGGATATAGTATTCAACGTTGAACATTTTACACTTCCAGGAGAAACCCAAAAAGCTCTTTCGCTAGACTTTTATTTTGGTGGCAAAGGGGCGAATCAAGCCGTTGCAGCCGCTAAGTTATCTGAAAAGCCTGTTTACTTTTGTAGCTGCGTAGGTGATGACGAGTATGGGAATCAAATTTCTCAAAACTTTAAAAAGTATAAAATCGAAGGTCATTATGTACAGAAGAATGAAAAAACAGGTAGGGCTTATATAGAGGTTGATAAAAGTGGTGAGAATAGGATAATCATTTTCTCAGGTGCTAACGATAATGTAGATAAGAATAAAATAGATAAGTTTTTTGATGAATATGGTGATGAAATAGATATTTGTTTATTGCAGAATGAAATTCCCATGCAAAGCGTTGAGTATGCTATTTCTAAGTTAAAAGAAAAAGGAATAACTATTATATACGATCCAGCCCCTGTTGGAAGTACAAAGATAGAAAGTTTGAAAGATATTGATTTCTTAACTCCCAACAATAAAGAGTTTATCTTCCTTTGTGAAAAAGAAAAAATAGATTTCAACGAAAACAACCTCGCTAAATCATTGCTTGAATTTAAAAGAATTAGTAAGGTAAAAAATTTGATTGTGAAGATGGGAGATAAAGGAGTTATATACGTTGACAAAAATGAAAAGTTTGGGAAAATTGAGCCTCTAAAAGTAAACTCGGTTGATAGTACCGGTGCAGGAGATATCTTCAATGGTGCCTTTGCCGTAGCTTTTTCAGAAACAAAGGACTTAAAGAAAAGCCTTGTTTTTGCCAATACCGCTGCTGCAATCTCTGTTGAAAGAAAAGGAGCCCAATCTTCAATCCCTAAAAGGGAAGAAGTATTAAAACGCTTTTCATGAATTATTATCGTACAACTGATGCAAAATGCCGTTTTTCCTCAAAGGAACGAATAATTTATACATGAAAATAAGCGCAGCAGTATAAAACACTGAGCTAATTAAGAACAAGTAAGTATAACCGCTTGGTAATACACTTACGATTCCAAATATAAAAGCAGCCAAAGACCTTGTCAAAAAATTGGCAGCGTTCCTAAGGCTATATATCGATGTGACTCTATTTTTTGGAAGTGCACTCAAAACAGATGATGTTTCCACGGGATTAGTCATATTCATAAAAGTGAATCTCAAAGCGTAAAAACCAATGAAAATAAAAGGATTTCGAATAAACCCTAAACTTATAATCAACGGAATAACTATCCCATTTAAAATGAATGTATATTTAAAAGGGCCGAATCTTTTAGCAAGTACTGATGAAAGAGCAGAGCCGGCGGCGGCCCCAAATTGTGCAATTGACAACGATATACCTATCAAGGAAGGAGACATGTTGAATAGGTCTTTGTATATAATGTTCCCAAAATTAACAAACAATCCCGCTCCAAAAGATATCGCTGCTGTTCTTAAAAAATAGTATTTTAAAATGTATTTTTCTTCTTTGTTATATTGGGAAAAGTCTAAAACTTTTTGAAGAGTAACTCTTTTATCTTTAATGCTTTCGGGTAGATTTTTTAATAATATGGGTGATATGGCATAACAAATCCCTGTTATGTAAAGAGTTAACCTTAAACCTAGATATTCTCCCATAAAGCCACCTATGAAGTTCCCTAAAACACCACTAGCCATAAAAATAGCAAAATTATATCCAAAAGCAGCCCCCCGGGTTGAACTATCTGTAACATCCATCAAATAAGAATCCAAGAGTAACCTTCTAGAAGTCATAAATCCACCGTTCAAGAATCCAAAAACTAATAAAATATTTTTATAAGGAAAAGTACTTCTTATCAACAATAGAATGCCAAAACTTAGAGAAGATATAATGATCATTTTTTTCTTTCCGATTCTATCCCCAAGAATTCCTATTAAAATCCCTAAGATAGCAGCACCCAACATTTCAAAAGAGGTTATTTGACCAATGAACTGATTTGTATACCCCAAATCTCTTAAAAATAAATTAAAAACAACCCTATAAATTGCCCAAAAAGAGCTACTTATGGAGGAAAAAATAAGCAAATTAATAACCTTTTGTGTCAGTTTACTCACCTCAATATAGTTAGCTTGTCTAACTATATTGTACCATCATTCTTTAGAATCTTTTTAGAATTTACATTAAATTTCTTTTAAAAGCAAGATATGCTACTATCTGCTCTTGGTTCGGTGCCACCTATCAGTACACCATCCTCTGTTTTATATATAAATTGTCCCCTTCCAAAATTAGAAGAATTTAATGAAACTTCTATTTGATGACCTTTATCTGCTAAAGACTCAAGTATATGCTTTGAAAATTCTTTTTCTACCATAATTTCTTTGTCTTTCATCCATTGCCATCTTGGTGCATCCAAAGCTGCTTGAGGATTCAAATGAAAATCGATAAAATTAATAAGGAATTGTAGATGACCCTGTGGTTGCATGTACCCTCCCATGACTCCAAAAGGTCCTATCGCTTTGTTCTCTTTGGTTATAAAACCGGGTATGATGGTATGATATGGTCTTTTTAATGGTTTTAAACAGTTATGATCCTCTTCATTCAAAGAAAAGCTTGTTCCTCGGTTTTGAAGACTTATCCCGGTATTTGGAACCACTATTCCAGAGCCAAATCCCATATAGTTACTTTGAATGTAAGAAACCATATTTCCATCTTTATCCGCAGTTGCAAAGTAAACCGTTCCTCCAGAATACGGATCTCCTGCCTCTGGTAAAAGTGCATATTCACCTATAAGATTTCTTCTTTGTTTTGCATATTCTTCAGATAAAAGGGATTCTACTGATATTTTCATATCTTCTATATCCGTAATATATTTTAAACCATCACTAAAGGCTAACTTTAAGGCTTCTATTTGTTTGTGGTAACTTTCTGGATCTTCTTTACATTTCATTTCAAACCCTTTTAGTATGTTCAAAGCCATCAAAACAATTATACCTTGTCCATTTGGTGGTAATTCCCATATGTCAAATCCTCTGTAATTTACACTAAGCGGTTCCACCCATATAGGTTCAAATTTTTCTAAATCTTCCTGACAAAAGTAACCTCCTGTCTTTTTTGAAAAGCTTAACATCTTTTGAGCTAATTCTCCAAAATAAAAACTTTTTGCCTTTGTATCGGCAATTGATTTCAAAGTCTCTGCATGATAAGTTGATTTCCAAATTTCTCCAATATCAGGTGCGTTTCCATTTGGGGCAAACACTTCAAACCATGTTTTAAAAATTTCGCCCTTCAACTCTTTTTTATACCTTTTAAAAGCGTTCTGCCATGATTTGGCCGTTACAGGCGAAACTGGGAAACCTTCACTTGCATATTTGATGGATGGTTCTATCAAATCTTCAAAAGGAAGAACACCAAATCTATCAGACAAAGTTGCCCAGGCAGCTGGAGCACCTGGAATAGTAACTGATTCCCATCCATATGGAGGGATTTTTTCAAACCCTTTTTCTTTCATTAATTTTAAGGTGAGATTTTTTGGAGCGTATCCACTGGAATTCAACCCATATAGTTTACCGTCCTTGTAAAGTATAGCGAATGCATCGCTACCTATACCGTTGGAAGTTGGTTCTAAAACGGTCAAACCTGCTGCCACTGCAACAGCTGCATCAACAGCATTCCCACCCTTTTTTAAAATTTCTACACCTATCTCAGAAGCTAATGGATTTGTTGTTGCCACCATCCCGTTTTTTGCATAAACAGGAATCCTTTTTGAGGAATAAGCAAATTTTAAGGGATCAAACATTTGAAATACTCCTTTCTTTTAAACTGATTTTAAGGAATGTAATCTATTATATCATTAGAATAAAATAAATTAAAGAGGCATAGATATAAGTTTCCAAAGACGGTATAACAGGTTAATTTCAGGAGGTGACGTAATTATGATAAAAGCAACTAAGTTCACTAGCATATTATTAATTTCCCTATTGTTCGTATTTTCATCTTTTGCAAGTAACACATCTTACGCTAGATTACCAGATTTGGATAACTTGTCTTTAACTTCTGCTACTCATGGTAATATTAATTTAATAGAATTGATCAGCGAGATTGAAGTGGATCAAAAAGAAAAATCAACAATTACTATAGGTGTATATTATTTAGCTTCTACAGATGATCACACTATAAAAATAAAAGAATTGAATGATCTATGTTATAACCAAGACTACAGTTCAAATTTTAACTCGATGGAAAGCAAATCACACAACCGATCTAAAAATCTTTCTGACAAATTGATCAAATCTAATCCAAACGTCAAAAATAAAAATTATAAAAACGATTACTCTTATAAAAATGAATTAACAAATAAGTTTGTTCAGAAAAGAAGTATGTTAGATTACATACTTTCTCTTAATCTTTTTAAACAGAATACACCAGATTTCATCGAAATTCAACAAAATGTTTTTATTTTTTCTTAGAGATCTAAAATAAGTATGATATAATGAAGATACAGAATTAATTAGTTTTTTATCATAATTTCAACAAAATCTCAGAGAGGAGGGAACAAAGATGAAAAAAGTTTTCGCAACGTTGTTAGTAGGTATGTTAGCTGTTTTTAGTTTTGCTGCATTTGAAGTCACAGGTGGTTATGTGAATGCATCTTTAGCCGCTAGTGCTACATCCGTGGCCTCTGATGTAACAATGCATGGGATTAGTGTAGGTGCAAACTATCTGTATGATGGATTGGGTGTAGAAGGTGGAGCGTTGTTAGTCGGCGGTTCTTTTGATTACTATTTCCCGACAGAATTTGTTGATGAAAGTGCCGTTGCAACAGATTTATCTCAAATGATGGTGGGCGTGAATGCTGGTTACAGGCAGAGTTTAAATGCCTTCTTCCCAGACTTACCATTTGGAATGTATGTCCAAGGGTTGTTTAACTATTCTTTTGGATTAGGAGATACTAAGGTTGTAGCAAGCAGTTTGGGTTTCGGTGGAGGAGCTGGAGCAAACTTCGCAGTTCAAAACCTCAACATGAATGTAGGGGCAGATGTTTTGTTTGAAAAGCCCACATTAGCTGACGATTACAACGAAGTTTATAAGAGTGAGTTCCAGTTGAAACCAAAATTTAAGGTTTACGCAGGCGTACAATTTTAATTTAAAGTAAACATAGAAAACTAAAAACCTCCGTAAAGGAGGTTTTTTATTACAGCTTTTTTCTCATTTCGATAGCAACTATTCTATATCCTGATCTTAAAAAGAAACTTTCTAAAAACTTCAAATATTTTGGTAAAGTAACAACTCTCTGTTTTTGAAAGCCTTTTATCAAATTAATGTATGTCTCGGTGAATCCAAGATTTTTATACAAATTATACGCAACTTTGTTGTTCCCAAAAACATTCAATTCAAGAGATTTTACGTTTTCTTTCTTTAATGTTTCTTCTAATTCTTTTATAGCGCTCTTCGCAAATCCTTTTTTTTGATACTTAGGAAAAATCCTAATATCGTATATAAAGGCTTTTTTAGAACTGTAATTTACAAAAACCCAGATTCTTCCAACGTGTTCATTATTCCCATTTATAATGTTATAACCATAGTTTTTCCCTTTTTTGATATCTTCATTCCAGATAGTATCAATTTGATCCTCAGCTCTTGCCAGAGCTTCCTCGTATGGAATCAACAAATTCTCAGCCAAAACTTTTGCATATTCTTCATACATTTTCTTTTTGTATATTTCAAACTCTTCTTTGCTCATTAATTCGAGCTTCGTTACCGACACCTCCAAAGGATGTTATCTTTTCCCACCCGCCGCCCTATATGGAAACATTTTAACAAGTAACTTAAGAAATTATTCCTAAAATGTCGAAGGCGTTTTTAGTTATTTCGGAATATTTTTTGAACAAACTTAAATCCACTTCTTCTCTATTCGAACTTCCATGATTATCAGTCGCTAAGAAATCCACTAAATAATTATCATAATAATATTTACCTTCTTGAGTTTTTAACCCTTCAAAATTGACTTGGAAGAGTACACCCATTTCTCTCATTCTTTGAATTATGTCTTTGTTTTCATATAACCATTTGTATCTTTCCACATGTACAAGAATAACTTCATAGCCATCCAATTGTAAATTAAATATCGAATCAAGAGCATAAATAGGCATAGGTTGTGTTGGAAATTCTATCAAGACAAATGAATTAAATGGAATAAAATCTTTGTAATCTGGGGTTAGATATAATTCAGAGGCAAGATAGGTCCTCAGGCCAATATCATTTTCTATTTTTTCTTTTACATTTTGATAAACTTCTTTGATTTTTGTTTTATCCGTTTTAACAGAAGGATTGTTGACATGAGGTGTAAAAATGACATGGGTAATGTTGTTTTCTCTGTACCTACTCAGTTCATTTAATGTTTCTTCAATAGTTTTCACGCCGTCATCAACTCCAGGTAATAGATGACAATGAATGTCAATATACATTTCATTTTTACCCCCTTTATGGGCCCCCTATGTTCTGGTTTTTCTTCTTCTCCTTTTTTTCTTACTTTTATCCCCGTCATCAGAGTAATAATAGTAGTAGTAGTAGTAATTGGAAGATTTTTCGTTTACATCATTTATAACAGTCCCAATGAGTTTTACCCCCGATGTTGTTATGTTTTCAACTGCGGCCTTTAAAGTCGGCTTTAAAGTCTGCCCATAGCGAGTCACTAATACCAATCCGTCTGAATATCTGGAGGTTATCATAGCATCGGGTGCAACCATTATGGGTGGAAGATCAATAATTATCTTATCGTAATACTCTTTTAGTTCATCGAGCAGATCTTTAAATTCATTTGAAGTTAATATGGATGTGGGATTTGGAGGTAAAGTTCCAACAGGCAAAACAAAAAAGTTGTCGAGAAATTCAAAAGGCTTTATTACAGACTGTTCTATAGAAGCACCTCTCAATAAATGGTTAACTAGTCCCACGTTCTTACTTTTTAGATTCAAAATCTTTTCAACTCTTGGTCTTCTCATATCGGCATCTATCAACAAGGTTTTGTTACCACTTTGGGCATAAGAAATAGCAACATTGGCAGCTGTCATTGTTTTACCTTCAGCGGGTCCACCACTGGAAAAGGCAATAACATTAGGTTCTTTGGCGTTTGAAAAGTTAATATTGGTAGACAACATTTTGTAAGCTTCAGAGATCGGGGAGACTGGATCCCTTAAAACTATTAATTCATCATTTTCTTCACCCCCCATATGTAAATGAGGTATTCTACCAAGAACAGGGTAACCCTTAACGATCATCTTCAGTTCATTTTCATCTTTTACCCTTTTATCCAGATACTCGATGAGAAAAACTACAAGTATACCTAAAAAGATCCCCAACACTCCTCCTATTGCAGCAGTCAGAGGTTTATTTGGTTTAACTGGATTTGGAGAAACAAAGGCAGGGTCTATTATATTTGCTGTACCAATTACACCTGCTTCAGCAATCTTAGCTTCTTCTAATTTTTCTAAAAGAAGAACATAAAGATTTTCCTTTACTCTTACCTCTCTTTCGTAATTCATGAGTCTTTGCTCCAAAGCAGGTAATTGGTTCAATTGGGATTGATATATGATCCTTAACATTGTTAAAGATTGTATTGTGCCTTGAAGAACTTGTTGCCTGGCTTGTTCTTGGATCAATTGTGAATACAAGCTATTATACTGCGGATTGGTAGTTCTCACTTGGGAAGTTACAATCGTACTTATCTCATTTTTTAGCATCTCTTGGGCTTGGCTCAGCTCTTCCCTTAATCTCAGGACCTCTGGATCGCTTGTAGATTTAGTACCTTCCAAGCCTGCGAGCTGAACCTGAATATTCACAATTTGATTTCTCAAATTGCTAACGACTGGATTTATCGAGATTGTTTCAGATGAAATGATTTCTTGATCCATACTTTTTAAAGTATCATTCAATGTTTGTAATCTTATCTTTGTTTCTTCCATTTGGATCTGATAAGTGTTTATCTGCTGATCGTAGGAAACCAAAAATTGCAATATAGATTTTGCCTCTTCATCTAACAAAAAAATATTATTTTCCTCTTTAAAATTTCTGAGATCGTCTTGAGAAGCGTTCAAATCACTTTCAGCTAATGGAATTTGCTCTTCTATAAACCTTCTTCTTGCTGTATACTCGTTTTGAGACAAACTTTTTAACAAATCGTTGTATACAATCGCTAAATTATCGGCAATGCTTCTTGCTAGCCCCTTGTCTTCACTTTGAACTGATATCCGCACGATATTTGTATCGCTAACAGGTGAGACTGTGATCATTTGTTCAAGGGAACGAACAACACTGTTTATTGTGACATCTTCTGGGTTTTCAACTTTTGCTTGAAAATATTCAATTAAGTTTAAATTGTCGATTACTTTTTCTAGATTTCTTCTACTTTTTATCAATTCAATTTCTGTCGATATCTTAGATGAGGTTGACCCTATCTGTGTACCAAAAATATCTGCAACAGAACTTTGTTGAGAGGGGTCTATTTTCAAGGTTGTATTTGCTTCATAAATAGGAGTAGAGTAAAAAAGGTAGATTAAAGTAATTACTACCGTTACAACTACGGTTAAAAAAAACCACCAGAATCTTTTTCTGAATATTTTTAAAATATCCTCAAATGTTAACTCATTTTCCATCTTTAACCCCTCTACTGAAGCTTTAACATTCTTCATACATGAGTAATAAATCCTTCTATAAAAAAATTACAACAAATTTAATGAAATTTATTTACTCATTAGTTGACCTTTTATTCTTTTTTACATAAACAATGGTGGGATCTTTTTCTTTTTCTAAAATCTCCTTTATATCTTCCAAGTTTGTTCTTTTTTCTTCTATAAATATAATAATTTTTTCTAAATCATCTCTGTATAGTATATAATCACTGTTGTTGAAATTGTCAAACATTATAAACGCCTCGTTTGTGTTTTTAAACTTTTCAAATTTTTCAAATTTTTCTTTGTAATCTTCATTTTCTATTGAAGTAAAATACTCTGTTTTATAAGGCTTTATGGTATTTAAAATGTTGTAAATTCTTTGAGAAAGGTTCTGGGCAACTGAGAAATTCCCTAAAAACAACAACCCAAACTTTTTAAAATCTTTTTTATAAACATAATTAACTATTTTTTCTGCATCGTTTGAATCGTTTAAAATAATGTCAGGAACTCCAAATAAACTTTCAAATTCGTATAGATCTTTCACTGTTTTGTCTTGGGCTTCTTTTACGAAAACACCCAAAATTCCCAAGAATATTGCCAATACCCCTCCAATAGCTAAAGTAAGAGTGGTATTTGGTGATACAGGATTTTCGGGTACGTAAGCGAAGGTTATTACTTTGAATTTGTTATCGTACAGTGAAGCCTTCATTCTTTCTTGCTCTAAGGCAGTTAGTAGAGTGTTATACCTTGTTTGAAGAATAGCCTGATCTCTTCTCAAAAGAAAATATTCGTACATAATAGGGGATCTTTTTGCAATTTCATCATCTATAACTTGAAGCATATTTTCATATACCTGTCTTGTTACATCAAATAGTTGTAGTTGTGTAATTATCCCTGTGTATTCGTTAAAAGTTTCCATATCGATCGATGCAAGAAAGTTTAAATCGTTGGAAAAAATGGTTTCAAGGTTCTTTTTCAATTCAACTTCTAAAACGGTTATTTCGGCTTCCAAAGCAGCAATTCTTGGAGAACTAGGGGAATTTAATTTTAGAGTTTCTAATTCTATTCGGTCATTTACTAATTTAGATTTTATATCCTTAACAGGTGTATCTTTTTCTGTGTTTGTGAGTATAAACTCTTTAGTTTCTGGACTCAGTTTGAAAATATTATCTTCTATAGCTTGCTTTCTGATTTCTAATTGGTTTTTATCAGCGTCTAATTTTAGTATGTTCATATATGTTTCTGAATAATAACTAATTAAAGGGTCGCTTTCTTGCGATGTTCCCCCCGAAATATCGGAAATCTTATTTTTAGTTTGGAAATCCAAAACCTCTTTATTTATCTGATCATATTGCTGAGATACATCTTCAAATAACCTTTCAACTTGATTCAAATAAGATTGAGAATCCTCAAAATAAAGGTTTTTCGCATAATCGGTGTAGTAAGAATACACAAGTGAGACAACCGACGCAGCCATGGTTGGATCAGAACTTTGGTAGCTTATTTCTATCATATTAGTATCTCGAACATTTTGTATATTTAAGCCTTCTTTTAGTGAATCAATAAGATCTCTTTCTGTTACTTCTGTGCCTCTTAATCTGGCAATTAACCCTTTGTTCTGATTTGCTTTTTCTACAAGGTTGAGCTCTTTTACAATGTTTGCCAACACCCAATCGGATTTCATCCTTTCAATTTCTGTAGTTAGACCAGAGTCAGCCGGTTGACTGATTCCTAACAAGTTTGCAGCGGAAGACATAGATCCTAGAGAGAAAGTTGGTTGAGAAGAACTCGATTTGTACTCTATAACCTGCTTTGCTTCATACTTGGGAGTTGCAATAAAAAATAGATAAAATGCTGTTAAAAAGATAGTTAAGAAGAAAATAATTAAAAAAGTCCACTTTCTTCTTTTAAAAATTCTGAGTATGTCTGAAAAGGTTAGTTCTCTTTCTTCTCCCATTTCCATCCTCCAATTTTTAGTTATTTTTTACTGTGATTAGAAATTCTAAAAGTTGCTTTTAGGGCCCCTTCGCCCCCTGCCCACCCTTCTAAGGAAGGAACCTTCGCTTCTTTGTCCTGAAGCCAACCTTTATTTTGTTCTATGCAAAATATTCTACCATATGGTTGACTTATTTCAAAGGTATTTCTTTATGTTCATATTAAAACCCTTTTTGTACTGCATCAGCTCGCATAAACTTCTGAATTGACAAGAAGAACAGTCGTAATATTTTTCTCCTGTTTTTGAGTTGTTGTATTTATCATGCATTTCCTCTAAGAACCTTCTTATTTCTCTTTCTTTTACTGCTATGGGGGTAAAATCAGATTTGTTGATGTTTTGAAAAACTTTCTCTAACCATGTGTAGAATTCTTTAATATCAAAAGATACATACTTTGCTTTAGACTTGTGTTCTTTATATATAACCCTACCTTTCTGTATTTTTATAAAATTATTATTTTTATGCTCTTTTTTCTTTGATACTACTTGAAATTTTAGATACACGTCAGAATGTGCTAATTTGTTTTTCCATTCTTCGTTGTTTAATAAGGTTAGGTAATATATTAGCAATTGTTCACTTTGGAAATTTTTTGACCTTTTGTAATCCATAATTGAGTATGCTCCTGGCAATAGTTGATCATCGAATTCATCAAGTAGGTACGAGTAGTTACCGTTTAAAAGATCTACCCTGTCTATTCTGGATGTTAAGTCTATATCACGAAAATTTTCGATATTTATCTTTGATTTTACCTCTAACTCAGTAGCTATAACTTGAGAATATGTCAGATCTACGCCTTTTTTGAAATGGATATACTTTCGATGTATGTCTTCTATGCTTTCTAAAATATCTTCTGTTATTATTTCACTTTCCACATCTTTTATAGCTTGATAGGTTAGTAAAAAATCGTCTGTATACTCTTCCCAAATATCTTCAATGATATTTTTTATTTCTTCTTTCAATTCTTCTTTGTTGAGAATTTTTTGGGACATAACTTCATAATTTTTGTATTTGGAAAATATTTCTTTCATCACCCTATGCTTTATAAGTCCATCAAAAAACTTCTCAAAAGCTTTATCTCCATATAATCGGCCTTCGATCCCGAGGTAATACTTAAAAGGACAATCAACATAAGTGGTAATTTTTGTATGGCTTAACCGTCCAAGGCCCGTATTTTTAGATAACTGCCATTGTGGATTAGTTATCTCTTTTTTTAATCTCTCAATATTAGTGAAGTGTTTATGTGATAAATATTCTTTCTTTCCATTCAATATGTAATAAATAGTAGCTTCTGTTTCAGAGAAAATGTTATCTGGATCTTTTGGTAGGATCTCTTTTTTAGAGAGAAACTCACTGGAATATTTAACGTTCTTAAAGTTGTTTCTAAACTCTTTTTCGTATGGAGAGGGTAGTATTGGTTCACCACTTAATTTAGCGTTTGGATATGTAAATACAATATTTTCTGCGAAGATCATCGAGATAAACAAGTTTCTTCTACTGATTTTTTCTGAGTGTTTGGCTATTGAGGTCCCCTCGTTACTCATAGATGTGATGAAAGGATTGACCTTTATTGAAGGATAGTTTTCTTCAGTGAAGCCTACAAAATATTTGTATTTTTTCTTTACAAATCTTGAGTCTTCAAGGCTCATTATTTCTACTGTATTATCGTACCTTTCTGATTCTCTATACGTTTCAATCTGAATTAGAGAAGAAAGTATTTTGTAGAACTTTTCAATTCCTAAATTTTTATCTGATTTTAGAATTTTTTCCAAATTTTCTTCGACGTTGAATATTAGTGCTTCGAAGGCTTTTAATGCATTTAATTCACTCTCAACGGGAAGTACATCCTCGTATGTTTTTAGTATGTTGAAATGAGATAGGTAAGTATCTATCCATTCTTTCACTAACTCCCTGTAATCAGAAACACTGAAGTACCTTTTTCGATCTTTGCTTTTTTGAATATTTTCCAAAAGAGAAAATATGTTTCCAAGACATTTTTTTAATTCCCTTAAGCCTTTGAGTTCTTCGCTTATTCTTTCTATTTCTTCCGTACCTTTAAGTTGAGCCTTTCTTTTTTCTATTTCTTTCTCAATGGTATTCATCCATTTTTCTTTTCGATTTTTGAGAAAGGATTTTTGTATGTCATAGAATAAGTTCAATCGCTTTAAATAATTCTCTATTTGCTCCATTGTCAGCTCAGTTACTCCTCCGTAACCACTTTCGATCATCGCCAAGATATCTTCAACCTCACAACCTCTCACCAATGTTTTAATTGGTTGAAGAAGCATCAAAACTATTTGGCTTTCGTTTAACGGAACATCATTTTTGAACCTGTAAGGTACCTTAGCATCTTCCAAATGATCCGCCAATAATTTTGCAGTTGAATTATTGGGAACAACGATCCCAAAATCATCAGGTGAAAGATTTTCACTTATCAATTTTCTCTTTATTTCTTTTGTAAGGATTTCTATTTCAGAAACATCGTTGTTCATGGGAAAGATCTGAATATTGGTATTTTCAAAAATCCCTTTTAAACCTTTTCTTTTTGATTTGAATTCAAATCCTTCGTTTTTTAAAAAGTTGTGTATGTTAGTTATAGAATCAAAACTTCTGTCTTCTATATTGACCCAAGTAATAAAATGAACCTCTTCAAAGAGATCAAAGAAAGCTTTAAGGGTTTTGTTAACAGCTGGAGAAATATCAAAAAAGCCCGAAATAACGACCCTTTTTCCTATATATTTTTTCCCCTCTTCTTTCAATCTAGTAGGTAAAATCTCATAAAACCATTTGTACACACTAACGGGATCGTAATTTCTTTGATATTTAATGGACATATCGAACTTCGTTTCTAAAATATCTTCGAGTTTTTTTTCTAATTTAGTGTAAAGTATGTACAAATTAGAATTGTTATCTATAGAATCATCGAGCAACTTGTATTCTTCAGAGGATTCAACGATTTCTTCATCTTCAACCCTTGAAATTTCCCATTTTTTCTCGAAAATATCTAATATATACTCCACTGATTTTTGAGATTTGGATATAACGTTTAGATATTCAGAAAATTCTTCGTCTTTTTTCTCTTCTTCTATTAAATCCATTATCTCGTTTTCGATGTATACCTTCAAAAAATCTCTATCCAATATTACAGATTGTGGCTGGTATGTTTTTAGCGTCTCAGTTACATATTGGTTTATAACCCTAAAGCCATCACGATTGATAGTTTTTTGTGTTTGTGAAGCGATGTATTCTGCCACTTGCTTTACATAAAAACCAGAAGGCCCTAGAAACAAAAAGTTCAGAGGGTCTTCGTTGTAAAAAGGAAGTATAAGATCTCCAACCTTTTTAAAATGTTCTGCATTTAAGTCAAATAAATAGACCTTTTTCATTTTTCTACCAGCTTTCTATTTCATTTCTCACTTCATCCAAGTTATATTCAAATTTGTAAGTTCTATTTTCTCTTTCATTCCCAAAGAAATCTTTCTCTATATAATCATAGTTGCCAAGGTTATATTTGTATTCTATTTCAGTATTTGCAGGCATTATTAGAGTTAATTGGTACGTTCCGTCATCCATTTTCTCAAATCTATAGTTTTCATCTCCCACCAACCAATTGTTGAAGTTCCCCATCATATAAATTGAAGCATCTTGTGGTGTACTTTCTGGAACCGACGTGATTATAAAAGTTACCTCGAATAAATTTTCAGCTTCTTCTGAAAATGAAGGTATTTGTGGGGCTGATGTAGGAGATGGCTGAGCTGTTGTCGAGGCTTTTTGTGAAGAAAAACCAAAAAGTAAAAGAATTATTGCAAAGGGAAGTAAGATTTCTAAAAATCCTTTCAAGTTTCTTTCACCTCTTTAATGGTGTAACTCTGTTTTCAGTTTATTATATCATATTTATTATCTCAATTCTCCACATTTGATCAAATCAAATGCCCGTGAAAAAGAATGGTTAAACGGAAGATTAACTCCCTTATATTTCTATTTTTCTATCATCTGTAACTAAAATATAATTTTGTTTCCATTTTTCTACCAAGTTAGCACAGATTTTATTGTATTTGGAATGATCTGCTAGGACATATGCAACTTTTGCTGATTTTATAATTTTCTTTTTAAAATTTGCTTCACTCAGTTCATGAACATAGAAGCCTTCCTCGTTGAATCCGTTAACTCCCATAAAGGCTTTTTTAAACTTATATTTTTCGAAGTTTTGCTCTAAATCAATAAAATTCATATTACTGGGGATAAATTCTCCGCCTAAAACGTGTAGATTTATTTTAGTGGAGTTAGAAAGAGCATTTATAATGTATAAAGAGTTTGTAACTATGTGGCATTTTTTATTAGAGTTGATTAATTCTTCAGTAAAAGCAAGGGTAGTGCTTCCTGCATCGATGAATATTGTGTCATCGTTTTCTACAAATTGAACCGCATACTTTGCAATTTTCAATTTTTCTTTTGCATGTCCTGCAATTTCTTTTTGAAATAAGGGATTAAACCTTTCTTTAGCAATGGCTCCACCATGCGTTCTTTTTATAAATCCCTCCCTTTCCAAATAATTTAAATCATTTCGAACTGTGGAAAAGGAAACTTTTAATATTTGGGAGAGATTAAAAACCGTTATGCTTCCCTCTTTTTCAAGCAATTGAAGTATTCTTCTTCGTCTTTCTTCTGGAATTAATTTAGTGCTATTTGTTTTCATTTCATAAACTCCTCTTTCTCGATAGATATTCCATAATCATTGTACCATATTTTGTAAGGTCCTCTGTGTGAAAATATAGGGCATAACTCTGATTCACTTTTTTGCCAAAAAAAGATAAAATGATCGTTTTTTTGTGAAACTATTTGAGTATTGTAGGCAATTTTTTCAATTTGCGGTTTAAACAATGCCGGTCCATTTTCGGTCTTTGTGTATGGCCCTTTTAAATTTTTGCTTACTAAGAAATAATCTCCAGGAATAGGATCTGATCCTGTTTGTTCTTTGAAGTTATCTGAAAAAGAATTAGAGCAAAAATGCAAATAATATATGTTATCTTTTTTAATAATATAGGGGCATTCGGTATTGTCAAACCATTTAGGTAGAGATAAAGGTTCGAGAATTTTCCAGTCTATCAAGTTTTTAGAGGTAGCTATTCCCACAGTTCCTCTTGCCTTGATCTCGCCATCCTTTCTTCTACTACAGAAAACCATGTAAAAATCAGAACCTTCTTGAAAAACATAAGGATCCCTGAAATGTGTCATACCATCGTAAGAATTAGTTTCATAAAGATTTGAATCAATTCTTAAAAGTGGTTCTTTGTCTGAAATTCTTTTATAGTTCTTGAAATCGGGGGATTCTGAAGTTATTAAGCCGATGAGTTGTTCGTTAGGTTTTTTACTGTTTCTTGAAGTGTAAAAGAGATAGTATTCGTTGTTGTAATAAAATGTACTTCCAGTCCAAATAGAAGTATCGTCCCATTTGTTTTGATTTGGGGACAATATAATACCTTCATATTTCCAATTAATTAAATCTTGACTTTTGGCTAAGCCTATTGAAGAATGAAAATGCCTGTTTTCAGGGTTTTTTGTTCTAGGTGATTCTAAAAAATATTTGAACCAACCATCTTCTTTGTCCTTGAAAAACCAGAGATCCCAAATGTATTTGTTTTTCAATTTAAAGCATGATGAATTTTGCATCATAAAACATACCTCCTACTTTATTCCCGTGGTAGCCACGCTTTTTACAAACTGGTTTTGTAGGAATATAAATAATATTATAACTGGAATAGTCATCATCGTAGCAAAAGCCATGATATCCCCCCAGTAGATTGGAGCTTGTCCAAAGAACGTTTGCATCGCAACCGTTAAAGGCCTATATGTATATCCCCTGGTAACCATCAAAGGCCATAAAAAAGAACCCCATTGCATAAGAAAATGAAGAATTGCCACACTTGCCAAAACAGGTCTAGAAAGAGGCAAAACGATTTTCCAATAAATTTTAAACCAACCCGCTCCATCTATTAGAGCTGCTTCTTCCAAATCCTTGGGAAAATTTATGAAAAATTGATAGAGAAGAAATATATAAAGTGGATTAGCAATAAATGGAATTATTTGAACTTGGTAACTATCCAACCACCCCATCTTGTTGGTTATGAGCAATAGCGGAATGGCAATAGCTTCAAAGGGAATGATAATTAAAGCTACAATTATTGAAACTAACATCTTTCTTCCTTTGAAAGAGAACCTCGCAAGTCCATACGCCATCATGCTGTTCACAATTAAACCTGCAATTATAGTTGTACCAACGATCAACACAGAATTGAATAAAAATCTTTGAAAAGGCATCCTATCAAAAACATCTTTGAAATTTTCTATACTAATCGTAGTGAGTATAAAACCTTTTATTGAAGACATTTGATTGACTATGTCTATCTCACTTGGATTAAGCGACACGGAGATCATGTACAAAAGCGGAAATAAAAAAAAGATGGCGAGAATTATCATTAAAATATAACTAATAATTCTATTAATAATTATCATTCTTTTTCTACTTCTTTGCCTCATCAAAACACCTCTCTTTCTTCTCTCAGGAAAATTCTTTGAATTAAAGAAAACCCTAAAATAATGAGAAAAAATATCACCGTTAAAGAAGATGCATAACCAACGTTTTGCATCCTAAATCCCTGATTATATATATGTAACATTACTGTATATGTGGAATAATTTGGACCACCGCTTGTCATAATGTATACTTGATCGAATAATTTGAAAGCGAGTATCGTGGTAGAGATAATTACGAAGATACTCGTATTTTTTAGTTGGGGAAGAGTGATATATATAAATTGTTTCCATTTGTTCGCTCCATCTATTGTTGCTGCTTCATACAATGACTCAGGAATTTCTTGCAATCCTGCAAGGAATATCAGCATTTGAAAACCTACACCTTGCCAAATAGATAACAACATTATTGCCGGGAAAGCGATTCTTTCGGTGTTAAGTAAATCTATAGGCTCCCACTTCCCAAAAGTAATGAAAGATAGGATGGCATTTATCGTTCCCTCAGGATGATATAAAAATGTCCATATTACTGCAACAACTACCATCGTGGTTACGGTAGGTAAAAAGTATATCGTCCTAAACGTTGTACTACCTTTTATTTTTTGGTTTACGAGTATCGCTAAAAATAAGGCAAAAATGGTTTGAAGAGGGACAACTATGGCTACGAAATAAAAATTATTTAATAGGGCTTTTCCAAAGAGGTCATCGCCTAACATTCTAACATAATTGCTAAATCCAACAAATCTAGGTGGAATAGGAGAAATTAAACGAGTATTCGTAAAGGATAAATAAAAAGCAAAAAAGAAAGGAATTATTAAAAATACGAACAGTAAAATACTTGCAGGTAATAAAAAAGGTAAAGCCTGCTTAAACCCCCTTTGTTTATAAATCTTTTTCCTACTTTTCTCTGCTTTTTTCAACTTTATTCACCTCTTTATCTACTTCATAATTGAAAAGTTTTCTATCAATTTTAAAAACAGGGTGAGTTTTCTCACCCTGTCATGAAGCTTGTAACAATTAATATATGGGATAACCCTGGTTAGATTCGATATCCTGATCTATCACCCTAACCGCTCTGTCCAGAATTTCTTGGACATCTGCACCTCTGATTAGATTTCCTATCATGTCTTGGAAAGCTAAAGTAATAGTAGGGTAACCAGGAGTAACTGGTCGAGGAAGGGCTATGGTATTTAATTGTTGAACATAAATGTTGAGTGGTCCTCCCACTTTGTACAGCTCAGAAAGTTCAATTGCTGAATATCTAGAGGGGACAGCTCCATTGGCATTGGACATTTTAACAATTTCTTCCGGTTTCAAGAGAAATTCTAAGAATTTCCATGAGGCTTCAGGATTTTTTGAGTTGGTTGTTATTGCCCATGCCCAAGATCCCATACCACTAACATGTTTGAAAAATTTTGGAGCAGGAATTAAAACAAGATCATCTCCCAACGCTCCTTTACCTTGTGGATATTCCCAGTGTCCAGCCCATTCTAATGGGATTTCACCGTTCAAAAATTCTACATTATATCCTGGAGGATTTGAATTGACAAATCCTTGTTCAAACAGAGCCTGTAACCAAGATGCAGCCGCTACAGCTTCAGGACCATTTAATATTCCTTCTGCACTCATGTAGGTTTCTCTGTCTATTAAATCAGCTCCAAATCCTTGGAAAAATGGCGACAATCCGTAGGTATACCATTCGCCTCTATCGTTTGCTTTAAGGTCTAAGGGATAAGTAACTTCTGGTAATTCTTTCAATCTTCTTAGTACATCCATGAATTCGGTAAATGTCCAGGCATCTTCTACGTTTTTTGGGATTCTTACATTGGCTTTTCCTAGCAAGGCTTTATTACCCCACAAGGCTAAACCTGAGTCAAAGGTTCCCAACGCGTATATTTTTCCATTGTAAGTCCCCTGTGCAATAATAGAGGGTAAGAAATCTTGTTTCAACTCTGAGGACATGAATTCGTCTAAAGGTCTCAAATATCCAGCCCATGCATAATTTGAAACGAATGGGCCATCCAAATCTAACACATCTGGTAAATCTCCAGCCAAAGCAGCCGCGTTTACTTGATCGTTGTAACTACCTTCAGGCAATTGAATAGCAATAACTTTAACTTCGTTCTGCATGGCATTAAATCGTTTTACTTGATCTTCTATAACTTCTCTCTCTTCGCCTCTTCCAGAGTGGAACCACATAGTAATTTCAACTTGACTAAAAACAGAGATGCCCAAAAAGATCAATAAAACAAACAAAATACTTACAACTTTTTTCATTTTGATGACCTCCCCTTATGAAAATTGTTCTTATAGATCCAGAATTAAAAAACAACAACATTCAGCAAAATTCTACAACAAATAACAAAAACTGTCAACTTTCAACAGTGGTGATTATGGGTAATTATATACCATTATTTTCAATTAAAGACAAATAACTCTAATTTTCTTAGTATTTTAAAAATAAATTGGAATAATTTAAACAAATTACCTATAATAATACCAATAGTAATATACAATGAGAAAACAAATAGAATATAGAAATCAAACTAATAAATCGCTTATGTAAAATCATTAGAAGACTTACCAGAAATAATAAAAAGTGATATACCCACTTACCAATATGCAATATACGATTGAGTAATTATTTGAATCGTTCATGTTGTATTTAATGTATACAAAGGATGATATAAAGATAGAAAAGGTTAGGAAAGTATCGAAGAAAGTAATGGATGAAAGGGGTGAATTGATAATGTCGATAGCTGAAAAGTTGAAGAACGATTGATCAAATCGTACTATACAATCAAATCAAAAATGCCCTATAAGGGCATCTTTGAGTGTACCTGGCATGTTAAAAGCTAAGCGATGAAAGTGAACCTACTTGATCTTGAATTTCTTAAACTGACTTTTTAATTCTATAGAAAGTCTATTTAGTTCCTCAATATCCTCGTTTATTCCAGAAGTCTGCTCATCTTGTTTTTCTATGTCAGATAACATTTTTTTAACCCTTTCAGATATAGTGGATACAGAATTCGTTGCTTTATCCATGGCTTGGGCGATTTCTGTGGTAACTTCTGTTTGTTGTTTGATATTTCCAGTTACATCTCTTATGTTTTCGTCTGTCATTTGTACATTATCCAAAATCTTATTGAAATGATTTAGTATAGAAGTTGCTTTATCAAAAGTTTCTTTAACAGCTTGATAAGTCAAATTAATAGAAGCATTGGCTTCCTCACTTTGTTTTTTTATTTTTTGCAATATATTAGATATTTTTTCGGTAGAATTTCTGCTCTCTTCGGCGAGCTTTCTTATTTCATCGGCTACTACTGCAAAACCTCTGCCTGCTTCACCAGCTCTTGCACCTTCTATCGGGGCATTTAAAGCTAGTAAATTTGTTTGATCGGTTATTGAACTTATGGTTTCTAAAATATTTCCTACATTTTGAGCGTTTTTTGTTAATTCATTTATTACATTAGAAGTGTTCTTGGTTTTTCCTACTGATTCATTAATTGTATTCGCTATTTCGTTAATTTCAATTTTCCCATTTTGTGCATCTTGTGATAGTCTTTGGGAATTCATCAAGAGGTTCTTCAGGTCTTCTAAGATAGTTTGAAATGTTAAAGTTACTTCCTCTATACCTGCTGTAACCTCCTCTATGGACGAGGCTGTATCCTCTGTCTCTTTGCTGATCTCCTGAGTTTCTTGCGTTAAGAAACGAGAATTTTCTGCAAGATTTTTAGAGCAGACATTTAAAGTGTCAGAAAAATTCTGAATCTTATCTGATGAATTCATAATGCTAGATATAGAACCCTTTAAAGAATGAGACATTTCACTTAGAGCCTGTGACATCTCTTCAATTTCATCAGAGCTTTTGTTTTCAAAGTTCATTGAGAGATCTCCTTTGGTAAAATTTTTGGTTTTTTCAGTTATTATTTCAATTGGCTTAACGGTAGCGTTTGAAAAGGTAATGGAACTAATTATAACCGCAATTGTGATTAAAGAAAAAATTAGTATAATTAATTTTGAAAACGAATTTGTCTGTTCTCTAACAAAAGAAAATTTAGTTTCCCCAATCATAGCCCAATTTATAGTTTTGTAGTTGAAGGGTTCATAGACAGCTAAAACTTTGTCCCTTAAATAATCTTCGCTTTCAATCCAACTTTGTTGCCCGTTAAGGGCCCTTAATACCTGAGGGGTTTCAACCTTTTGAGATAGAATAGTCGGAGATTTGGAATATATAGAATTGCTTCTCATTAATTCATCTTTCCCTACAACGTACATTTGAGTGAATTCGTTCATTCCCGTGGTATCCTGCATTATTTTATCTATTTGATCAATGGAAATTTCAAAAAATAAGGTATCCTAGAGGATATCCAAATGGATTTAAGATTGCTTTCCCTGCAAAAGCTTCCGGCTTTCCAGTAACAGGGTAATATTGAAAATCGACGAATTTTACATCTATATCTTCAGAATCCGTTAGTAAATTAAAAAGGATGCTTAAATTGGTATTTGAAAGTTCTTGATTTACGTTGCTACCAAAATCTACATTTTTAGCTGAAGAATAGACTGCGTTCCCTTTTTTGTTATAAAAAGTAAATCGTCATAACCTTTTTCTTCTAAAAATGTGTTCCATTCAGGATGTAATTTTTCAAGTTGAACTTCATACTCTCGAACAATAGCAAACGATTCAATATCTTTAAAATTCTCAATATCTAGAAGAGAATTGAGTTGATCTCTTTTTTCATACGGATTATGAGTAATGTACATATCTTGAAGGTATTCTTTTGCATTGTTTGAGTACCTTTTGTTAATATTATCAAATTGAAAAACTAACAGATTCAGATCATTACTTAAATTCGGCCTGCTAGTTTACATTCAAATCTTGCTCTATGTTTTGGAAAAAATTATTGAAATACTGTTTTTTTAACTCTGTCGAAACTATTAACTTTTCAGCGTTATTTTCTATAATGTAGTTAGTTATAGAGTACAAAATGATTATTAAAAAAACTATAAAACCGCTTATAAATACTATCAAGTTTCTCGATACAATTTTCCCTCTAAGTTTCAAATTGAATACCCCCAGTTTCATAGAATTCATTTATATATTTTTATTATATCAAATAAATTAACGTTTTTGTTCCTTTTAAAAACGAGAATATAATGAGTGATTAAGCTGAAGTTAAGTTTATCAAGTTCAATAATTATAAAAAAATCTTTCTAAAATCCTTCAGCTCGCTGTGAGGATAAAGATTTTTAAGGTAATTGTTATTTAAATTCTTAAACAAATACCATTTGTTTACGAAACTTATGGTATAATGTAAAAGGTTATTTTGGCCCAAAAAATAAAAAAGGAGTAAAAACATGACAAAATTTCAACACATGGGCCTTTCTGATAACATACTCAACGCGATTGATAGAAAAGGGTACAAAGAACCAACTCCTATCCAAGAAAAGGTTATCCCCTTTCTTTTATCTGGTAAGAATAATGTAATCGGTCAGGCTCAAACTGGTACAGGAAAAACCGCAGCATTTGGTATACCTCTAATTGAAAGATTAGACGAAAAAGCAAACGACGTTCAAGCTTTAGTATTAACCCCCACAAGAGAGTTAGCTTTGCAGGTTTGTAATGAGATAGACTCATTGAAGGGAAACAAAAGATTGAACCTTCTTCCCGTGTATGGAGGGGTCTCAATTGGAAATCAAATTAGAGCCCTTAAGAGAAGAGTAGACTTAGTAGTAGGTACCCCTGGAAGAATAATTGACCATTTGAACAGAGGTACTTTAGATATTAGCAAAATTAAGTATTTGGTCATTGATGAAGCCGATGAAATGCTAGATATGGGTTTTATAGAAGATGTGGAGACGATACTCTCAAAAACTAATAAAGAAAAGCAAATTTTGATGTTTTCAGCTACAATGCCTCAAAGGATTGTTAACCTTGCTAGAAAGTATATGGGAAATTTTCAAACGGTAACAACAGTTCAAGAAAACAAAGAGGACATAACAGTAAAAAAGGCAAAACAAATTTATTACATGATTTCTGAGTCTGATAAAATAGAACTTTTGAGTAGGCTTATAGATATAGACACTAATTTTTACGGTCTTGTATTTACTAAAACAAAAGTCCAATCAGAAGAAATTGCAAACGAATTAATCAAAAAAGGTTACGAAGCAGAAGCCCTGAATGGAGACGTTTCTCAAAATCAAAGAGAAAGAATAATGGATAGATTTAAGAACAAACGAATAAAAATTTTAATATCCACAGACGTTGCAGCCAGAGGTATAGATATAGACAATCTTAAATACGTCATCAATTATTCTCTTCCACAAAATCCAGAAAATTATATACATCGTATAGGAAGAACTGCGAGGGCTGGAAATGAGGGAACAGCTATTACTTTTGTCACACCAAGCGAGTATAGAAAATTTATGTTCATTAAGCATTCCTCAAAAGCCTTAATAGAAGAAGCTAAAATACCACAACCCAAGGACATTGTTAACGCAAAAGTTGAAAAAATAAAAGATGAGATCAAATCTAATCTTTCCAAAGATATAGACCCTATATACGAAATCTTGACGGAAAAAATAATAGAGGAAACTGACCAAGAGCCCAGTCAAATAATTTCTTCTATTTTAAAGTATTTTTATGGTGGAATCTTGAAAGAAGAAAATTATAACAAAATAAAGGAAGTTAAAAGTTCCTCAAAAAGCAAAGAGCAAAGGTTATTTGTTGCATTAGGTAGTTCAAGTAAAATGACACCAAAAAAACTTGCTGAATTCATAGAAAAGGAAACCGGTGTGAATATAAAAAAGTTAAAAGATATCCAAGTAATGGATAAATTTTCTTTTGTGACAGTTCCTTCAGAAAAAGCTGAAGCAATAATAGAGATATTTAAACAAAAATCAAAGAGAAAAAGACCGCTCGTAGTACAAGCTAAGTCCAAAAGAGAAGTGAGAAAGTAAAGGCAAAAATGGATTATAGAAACAACTAGTTCGATTCTGAAGCATTTTTAACCGCTTCATATACGTTTAAATGTAATCTTTTATCATAAGCTTCGGGTAAAATCCTGGTGTGTGTAGGCATACATGAATTTGAAATTGCAAGTATTGCAGAATGGAGCATTTTTTTAGTTATCTTTGATTTTTTCTCTATCGCTCCTTTCATTATTCCTGGAAAGGCTATGAGATTGTTGATTTGGTTAGGATAATCTGATCTGCCAGTTGCCACTATACTTGCCCCGAAGCTTTTTGCTAATATTGGATCTATTTCCGGTAAAGGGTTGGCTAGTGCAAATATTATAGGATTTTTATTCATCATTTTTATCATTTCTTCATTCAAAATATTGCCTCTGGATACCCCTATAAACACATCTGCACCAAAAAGGGCATCTGAGAGATTTCCTGTTATATTTTCTGGATTGGTTATCTGTGCTAATTCTTCGTGATATTCATGCAAGCAGCTTTCCGGAACATTTTTATTCAATACCCCATTCTTGTCAACTAAAACAAGATTTATCACGCCAAAATCTATCAAAAACTTGGCTATATTGTACCCCGCTGCCCCTATACCGTTAATAACAACTTTAATACTTTTTGCTTCTTTGCCAGATAATTTCAATGCATTCAACAATCCAGCCGTCACTACGACAGCTGTCCCTTGCTGGTCATCATGAAAAACTGGAATATTCATTGTTTTATTTAATTCTTCTAATATTCTAAAACATCTAGGAGCAGAGATATCTTCTAGGTTTATACCTCCAAACGAAGGTTCTAAGTTTTTCACAATCGAAACAATCTCTTCCGGATCTTGTGTATTTAGGCAAATTGGAAAGGCATCAAGCTGACCAAAAAGATTAAACAACAAGGCCTTACCTTCCATAACGGGAAGCGCTCCATATGGACCAATGTTACCCAGACCCAATACAGCGCTTCCATCTGAAACGATACCAACGGTGTTCCAACGTCTTGTGTATAAAAATGTATTTTCTGGATCTTTAAAGCATTCTTCCGCAACATCTGCTACCCCAGGAGTGTATAGTAGGGATAACGATTCTTCGTTCAAATTGTCGACGTTCGAAATTGTCCTAATTTTTCCTTTGAGTATTTTGTGTAATTCTTTCGCGTCCAAGATTAACACTCCTTAAAAGTTAGAATATCTTATTGCCGTTTGTATCTATTGCCACCATTAAAGGAAAATCTTTCACGCTTATGTTATAAATAGCTTCTGGCCCTAATTCTGGGAAGGCTAGAACCCTTATATCCTTCACACACTTAGAAAGGTACGCGGCTGCACCACTTGGAGTTATAAAATAAACTCGCTTGTATTTTACACATAGCTTTACTGCTAAATCACTTCTTTTCCCCTTTCCAACAGTTGCTAACACACCTAATTTAAAGATCATTTCAAGATACCTATCCATTCTTTCACTCGTTGTCGGACCTATAGCACCTATCTTAGAGTTCTTTGGAGAATTTGCAGGGCCTGCATAAAATACAATTTTTTCATTTAAATCTACAGGGAGCTGCGAATTTTTTGAAAGTAATTCTAAAAGTTTTTGGTGTGCAGCATCCCTCATAACTATCAATTCGCCAGTGTATTGTAAGAGTTCTCCAACCTTTAATTTTTGAATTTCATCTATCTTCAAATTTTACCACACCTTTTCTACAAAGGTAACAATCTAAGGAAACCCCCACAGGAAGTGTTGCAATATGGGTGGGAGCATATTCTACATGTACAGAAAAAACCGAAACTCCCTCTTTTAATCCTTGAAAACCTATTTTTAAAGCGTTTAAATCTTTCAAAAGCCCTTCTTCAAAATCTGCATAAGTAGGGTTTGGATTCCTTTCTTTGAAACTTTTAGTTAAAGCCAATTTGGATAAAACCATCGCCTTATCAGAAGTTCCGCCTATTCCTATTCCAATATGTAAAGGTGGACAACCTTTTGCTCCATTTTCTTTCACATGCCTCATTATTACATCTTTTAACTCTTGAACACTAATTGATGGTTTTAACATGAACAAGGCTGAGAGATTTTCACTTCCCCCACCTTTAATCAAAAATTTGATCTCTAAACTCTTCCCAGAAACTTGAAATATGTGTACAACTGCGGGAGTGTTGTTTTTAGTGCTTTTTCTTTCAAAAAGAGGATCGCTCACCAGTGAAAATCGGAAGGGATTTCCCGTATATACCTTTTCCACCACCTCATTTAAAGTGGAAAATATTGGTTCTTGAAGTATAACTTCGTTTCCTAAAAAAACAAAGAATTCAACAATACCTGTATCCTGACAAAGGGGTAATTTCTCGGCTTCAGCAATTTTATAATTTTCTTTGAGGGCTTGCGAAAATGGACCATTGAATCCGTCTAGATAAGTTTTTACTTCTGGATTTATCGTTTCATTGACCTGTACTAACAGGTTTGACAACTTTTCTAGTATTTCACGCTTATATATCATCTCAAACTCCTTTTTTATAATTGATTACTGCCTTAAGCAACTCTAATTGTTTAATTTCTAAAGCCTATATTTTATCGTCTACTTTTCCACCTTTTTGAAATTTTAGCATGAAAAAATGAAAAATTAAGAATTTTTAAGTTTTTAATTCCTAATCGCCTCTAATCAACTTTAATCGTCTATAATTCCATTTAATCGGATTTTTATTTTGAGAATTTAAGAGGTATAATATGAATAGTTAAGCGGTTAAGTACTCTTATAATCAAATATTGGAGGAACAACAATGCCCACAAAGAAGAATAAAAACTCTCGAATAACTATTGAAGATATTGCGCGGATCGCTCAAGTCTCTAAAGCTACCGTGTCATATGTGATCAACGATAAACCTGGTGTAAGTGAACCCGTTAGAAATAAAATAAAAAATATAATTGAAGAAACTAATTATTTCCCTAATTCTGCAGCAAGGGGTTTGGCCGGTGAAAAGACACATTTTGTAGGTTTAGTTATCCCGGATATTTCTGATATGTTTTATGCCAATATAATTAGAGGAGTAGAAAAAACTTTAAATAAAAAAGATTATCTTCTCACTTTATTTACCACACACGCACAACCAGAAAGAGAGCAACAAGTAGTTCGACTGTTGAATAAAAGTATAGTTGACGGGTTAATTATAATGGCCTATTTTATTACTGATAATTTCATAGAATCATTGAAAGAAAGAGAGATTCCTTTTGTCTTTATCGATTATCCACCAAAAGATGAAGAAATTTATTCCGTAATGGTTGACAACAAAAATGGAGCGTATGAGGCGACAGAATATTTGATAAAACTTGGACATAAAAAAATAGCGTTTTTAGCAGGTCCAGAAGTTGCCTGGGATTCAAAGGCACGATTCGAGGGGTATTTAAAGGCATTAAAAGCTTATGGAATCAAATTCAACCCAGAATTGGTGGAAAACGGTAATTTCACAAAAGAAGAAGGATATGCCGCTACAAAAAGGTTGTTAGAAAAAGGAGAAAAATTCACTGCTATTTTTTCTTCGAATGATCAAATGGCTATAGGGGCAATGAGGGCTTTAAAAGAAAGTGGGTACAAAATTCCAACAGATGTCTCTATTGTGGGTTTTGACAACATAGAGGCCAGTTCTATAATAGAACCACCTTTAACAACTGTTTCACAGCCCATATATGAAATAGGTAAAAAGGCTGTAAATATTATAACATCTTTGATAAATGGAGAAAAAATTGAAGAAAAAAGATATATGTTAAAAACAAAATTAATTGAAAGACATTCTTGCATAAGAATTTAAATTTTTTAGAGATAACTTAACCGATTAAGTAATTATAAATACAGCTTTCAAGAGACACTTTAGAAATAATATTAGTGTGTACAGATAGATAAATCCCCGATCTCTTCCCATTATGGGTTAGGAACAATATGAAGAAGTGAGGCTTTATTTTTCTTATGGGTGGGGAGCGGGGCAAAGGGCGCTAAAATCAGTTTTAATAGTCTTTATAACAGTAATTTTAAAAATCAGGAGGGAAGATATGTTCGAGACAAAATACGGATATTTCACAGACGATGGAAAAGAATTTGTTATAACCACCCCTAAAACTCCAAAACCCTGGATAAATGTTATTTCTAATGGAGATTATGGAATGATTATATCTCAGAGTGGTTCAGGTTATAGTTGGAGAACGCATGCAAGTTTAAATAGAATTACACGGTGGGAACAAGACCTCATAAAGGATGAATGGGGCAAATATATATACATAAAAGATGACACAAGCGGGGATTTTTGGTCTCCGAGTTGGAAACCCACATGTACAGAACCACAAGAGTTCAAAGTAAGATATGGTCAAGGTTATTCAATATTCGAAACCAAATACTTCGATATAAAAACAAATTTAACAATGTTTGTATCTAAGAATGACCCGGTTGAGATATGGAAGTTAACTATAAAAAATACTTCAGAAAAAGAACGTAGACTATCTGTTTACACCTATTTAGAATGGAATTTGGGAGCCGCTCCTGACTGGCACAGGGAGTTTCACAAAACTTTTATCGAAACAGATTTTTTAAACGGTTTAAACTGTATAACGGCTGAAAAAAGAATGTGGGAGATTCCAAATGAAAAAGGTCAAAATTGGAACAGGAACTGGGAATATACCGCTTTTCATTCAGTTAATGAGAAAATAGCCGGATTTGAAGGGTCAAAGGAAAAATTTTTAGGACAGTATGGAAGCATTTCTAATCCAAATGCCCTTATTAGTGGAGAAATGTCAAACAACTATGGAAAGTGGGAAGATTCTATTGCTAGCTTAAAAAATGAAATAATTTTAAAACCAGGAGAAGAAAAAACGTTGATTTATCTACTTGGGGCTGCCTCCAAAAAAAATACAAACGAAAGCGTGGGTTCACTTGTTAAAAAATATCAGACAGTAGAAAACGTAGAAGAAGAATTCAAAAAAGTTAAAGATATGTGGGGTGAAATGCTTTCAAAATTTACTGTTGAAACTCCAGATAAAGCCGTAGATTTCATGCTAAATAACTGGTTGAAGTACCAAGCTATTTCAGGAAGATTATGGGGACGATCAGCTTATTATCAAACTGGTGGAGCATACGGTTATAGAGATCAACTTCAAGATAGTCAGATATTTTTGTACGTGGATCCTGAACAAACCAAAAATCAGATAAGACTTCATGCAGCTCACCAGTTCAAAGATGGAAGTGTTTACCATTGGTGGCATCCCATTTCTGAACTCGGTTACAAGAATAATATATCGGATAACAGATTATGGTTACCTTTTGTTGTTCTAAGGTTTTTAAAAGAAACCAATGATTTAGAATTTTTAAAAGAAATTATAAAGTTCCTAGATGGAGGAGAATCTTCTTTATACGATCACTGTATTAGAGCAATTCACTACAATTTAAATCATATGAGCTCAAGAGGACTTCCTTTGATAGGTGACGGAGACTGGAATGATGGTATGAACGCTGTTGGCACCCAGGGTAAAGGGGAAAGTATTTGGCTTGGACATTTCTTGTACGGTATTTTAAAAGATTTCTCGGTCGTCTGTAAGAAGATGGGAGATTTAGCAAATATGCAAAGGTTTATGGACGAAGGGGAAAAGCTTAAAGAAAACATCAACAAATACGCCTGGGATGGAGAATGGTACGTAAGGGCATTCAAAGACAACGGAGAACCGATTGGGAGTAAACAAAATAGCGAAGGTAAGATATTTTTAAACGCACAAACTTGGGCAATAATCAACGATACCGCAACACAAACACGAAGTGAAACAGCTTATCGATCAGCAAAAAAGTACCTGTTTAAAGATTATGGACCACTTCTTTTTCAACCGGCGTTTTTTAAACCTGATCCAGAAATTGGATACCTAAGCAGATACGCCCCTGGAGTTAGAGAAAATGGTGGATTATACACTCATGCAGGTACGTGGGCAATATTGGCAGCCTCAAAGATGAAAGATCCTGAAACATACAAAATCTACAAAAGCTTTATGCCTATTTATAGGGGTTTGGAACCAGATAAATACTTAGCTGAACCATATGTTACCCCTGGTAATGTTGATGGGCCAGATTCTCCTTATTTTGGAAGAGGAGGGTGGACTTGGTACACAGGATCGGCAGCTTGGTATTTCATAGTTGGAGTTGAGGGAATTTTTGGGCTAAAACCTGAATGGGAAGGATTAAGAATAGAACCCATGTTCCCAGAAGATTGGAAAGAAGTAAAAGTAAAGAGAATATTCAGGGGAAAACAGTTAAACATAACTTACAAAAAAAGTGATGAGAGAAAGATTTTAATTAATGGTGTAGAAATCGATGGAAACATTATTAATCCGGAATTATTTGAAGAAAGTATTTTGAACGTTGAAGTACTTTTTTAAAAAGTATAAAAATTTTAGAAACAATTAATTTTCAAAAAAATGAGATTTTGTTTTTAAAAGGGTTACAGGGCGGAGCCCTCCCACACCCATCCGGGCGGGCTGCTGGGCGAAGAGGAGCTAAAGCAGATTGTATGTAACTTAGAATGATGGAGGTATTTTAAAAATTTTTAGATTCTAGAAGTATGGTTTAAAGCAAGTTTTAGAGTCTAAAAAGAAAGAAATCAAAATTCTATAAAAGGAGGAATTTAGGATGAGTAAAAAAAGGTATTTTTTAGTATTAGCGGTTGTGATGTTATTTTTATCAGCTTTTTCTCAAGTCGTAATACATGATTTCGAATCTACTGTAGGTTTGAACAATGATAACACTGGAGCAACCTTTGAACTGAGTGGTAGATATGTATACAACGGTAAATTTTCTACGATCGTAGTACCTTCAGGATCATCTGAAGAGACGAAGTTAGCCTTTGAATTATCAGGAGAAAGATTGAGTAAATGGTTGGGTAATGATACATTGCAACTATCCCTTTACACAAATCCAAATAGTTCTTTAAAACCTAACAATTTTTTTCTTGGTATGGCTGATGTTACTGAAGGCTGGGAATGGGTTGATGGGATATTCTCTGAAACAGCACCAAAAGATGGTTGGAATCTAATAAAGTATAGATTATCCCAAAAGATGCAAGATATTTCGATTGAAAACAAATATATGCTTTACTTTTCCTTCATGCATTCTGAAGGATCGACAAAAATTCCTTTAAAAGATCCCTTTTACGTTGACAACTTAGTTGCTTTAAACTCTCAAGAGCAGCTAACAGAAACAGTATATATTTGGAATATGGACACGGTTGAGGAGATAAATACTTTTGGTAACGATAATACAGGGGCTGTTTTTGAATTAGCTACAGACCGTGCAGCTGAAGGGTTATACGCTATGAAGATTATTCCCAACGGTGAAGCAATAGAAACAAAGATAGCAATTGAACTTTCTGGTGAAAAAATTATCTCTTGGTCAGATACCAATAAAGTAACAATGAACGTTTATATACCAAAAGAAAATAAAATAAAACCAACGATGTATTTCTTAGGTATGGCAGATTTAACAACTGATTGGCAATGGATTGGGGGCGTATTCTCTCAAAATAGAGTGACTGATGGATGGAACAAGATAGAATTTGAAATAGCTGGAGATATGAACAAATTAAAAGAAGGAAATAAGTACATGATTTATTTAGCTTTCGCTGGTTTCAATCAAAACAATGAAAAAGTACCTTTAACGGAACCATTCTATGTAGATGGCATTTTTGTAGAAAAATCATCAAAATCCAAACCCACAGTTGATGAATTGTTAACTGCTGTTCCTACAAACCTTAAAGAAGAAGTGAAAAACCTTTTAGAACTTGACGATGAAAGCTTATTAGATGAAATACAAAAAAGAACCTTCATGTACCTTTGGAAAGAAGTAAACCCTGAAAATGGTTTGGTAAAAGATAGAAGTACGCCAGATTCAGCTTCAAGTATAGCCGCTGTTGGAATGGCACTTTCAGCTATTCCAGTAGGTATTGAACGGGGATGGATAACTTATGATCAAGGTTACAAAAGAACGTTAACAACGTTAAAAACCTTTGTAGAAGGCAAAGTCGAAGGAATCAATGGTTTTTACTACCATTTTGTGAACATGAATACTGGCAAAAGAGAGTGGAACAGCGAGGTATCTTCTATCGATACCGCAATACTCGTTGCCGGCGCATTGACAGCCGGAGCCTATTTTGAAAATACGGAAGTAGATGAACTAGCAAATAAATTGTATGAAAACGTGAATTGGCAATGGATGCTTGATGGTGGGGACACTTTGTCCATGGGTTGGAAACCAGAGGCAGGTTTTTTAGGTGCTAGATGGGATTCTTTCAATGAAGGCTTACTCGCCTATGTGTTAGCTATTGGCTCACCAACCTATCCAATCCCTGCAGATTCATGGGACAAAATTTTTAGACCCGTAAAAAACGATACATATATTTATCTACCTCAAGAAACACTGTTCGTATATCAGTATCCTAATATTTGGATAGATTTTAGAGACAAAGAAGACAAATACGCCAATTATTTCAACAACGCAGCCGCCGCAACAAGATATAACTGGTTATATGCTGTACAGAATCGTTTTAAATACGAAACTTACGCCATGGACATCTGGGGTTTAAGTGCTTCTGATGGACCTACAGGATACAAAGCTTACGGAGCTGTTGATGGGAACAACGATGGAACGGTTGCACCCTATGCATCTATATCATCTATACCATTCACTCCTGATATATCAATGAACGCTATCAGAGGAATGTTGAGTAAATATGGACCGTTAGTATGGGGCGAGTATGGATTTTATAGTGCATTCAACGTAGATGAAGTATGGTTCTCTGATCAATACATAGGAATCGATCAAGGAGATATTATTTTAATGATCGAAAATTATAAGACCGGTTTAATTTGGGAACTTTTCATGAAGAATAAAAATGTTCAAAAGGCCTTAGATGAAATAGGATTCATTGAACAAGTAGCTGAATATTCAGTTACTCCTTGGTATGTTGAAGAATACAAACGATTGTTAACTAGTGATGAAGAAAAGTTAGCAGAAGCACCAAAAATTTCAAATAATATAAACATCGATGGAAATTTAGAAGAATGGAAAAACATTCCAAAATATGAAGTAACGGAAGATATGAACGTACCAGCTGGTGGAATCAAACCTGTAGATAAAAGGTCTCAGGTTCTACATAGTTATTTTCAAGTTGCATGGGACGATCAAAACTTGTATTTAGCAGCAGATGTATACGATGAAGTTGTCGTTAGTAACATAGCTCCCAACGATGTCGGTGGTTATTACAGGACAGATTCAATTGAATTTTATATAAACCCAGCAGTTGCTGGTTCTGATACCGGAATTTTCAAATTAGCTATTCTTCCATTTGATACAGAAGGAAACGTCCAAGCTGTACGACACGAAGACGCAAAACCAGGCCCGATATCAAACACCGCACCTAAAATGAAAGTAGCTTCTAAAAGAACAGATTCTGGATATGTTGTGGAAGTCATGATCCCATTTGAATATTTAGGTATAACAAACCCACAACCTGGTTTAAAACTTGGATTTAGTCACACAATCCACAATTCTAACAAAGGAGATGCTGCTATAGGAGAATATGTGAGAGAGAATATAATTTCTTGGAATCCTCTGCCAGATATTTGGGCAAATCCACAAAATTGGGGAACTTTAGAATTAAAATAAGTTTCTTTTCTGAATCAGAATACTAAAAAATAAAAGGATTATCAAAAAAAAATTCCTATTTTAAAAGGTTTTCAGGGGGGTAGGAATTTAATAGAAGTTTTAAACTTCTAAATACTGTAAAAAATTGCTATTAGGAGGTGTGGAGACATGAGAAAAGCTTTGGTCGTTTTGAGTGTTGTGATGTTTTTGGTTTCATTAAATTTCGGAGCAACAAAGATCACAGTATGGGCTATGGGTGAAGAGGCAAAAAGTTTGGATCAATTAGTCAAGCTTTTCATGGAAGAATACCCTGAATATGAGGTCGATATTCAAGCCATACCCTGGGCAAATGCCTACGATAAAATTTTAACTGGAATCGCTGGCAGACAAGTCCCGGATATTGCACAGATGGGGACAACTTGGATGTCTCCGTTTGGAAGCATGGGGGCATTTGAAGATTTAGCACCGTATATTGAACGATCTGAAGTTGTAAAACCAGAAAATTTCTTCAAAGGTGCATTAGAAACAGGGATAGTTGATGGAAAACAGTTAGGTATTCCTTGGTATGTGGATACTAGAGCTATGTATTACAGAACAGATTTATTAGCACAAGTAGGTTACGATCATGCTCCTCAAAATTGGGATGAGTTATACGATGCTGTAAAGAAGTTAGTTGAAAATGGTAGTAGATATGGCATTACACTTTACCAACCTCAGGATAATTATCAAGTACTGTTACCATTTGTTTGGCAAAATGGTGGAGACATTTTAGACAGCGCCGGAAATGTGATAGTAGACCAACCAGAATTCGTCGAAGCTTTTGGGTATTACACAAGATTCTTCACTGAAGGATTGACTCCAATTGCTGGCGGAGGGAACCTATTCCAAGATTTCGCCTCTGGAGATACACCAATCTTTTTTTCCGGTCCATGGATGGTTAGTATGATAAGGGCACAAATACCTCAAATAGCTGGTAATTGGGATGTTGCGTTAATGCCCGAGAAAAAAAGCAGAACATCCTTTATGGGTGGCAGTGATTTAGTTATTTTCAGAGATTCCAAAAACAAGGAAGCTGCTTGGAAGTTCATCGAGTTCTTGTCTAGACCGGATATTCAAGTAAAGTGGTACCAAATTGTGAACGCACTACCTTCAGTTCCCAAAGCATGGGAAGATCCTTTATTGCAATCAGATCCGATGATAGCAACCTTTGGTGAACAGTTGAATGATGCAAAAGCTCCTATAAACATACCCGAATTTCAAGAGATCTCAGTTTCGATTGATAGCAGAGTTCAAGAAGCGATTTATGGCAGAAAAACGCCAGAACAAGCTGCTAAAGATTTGAAAAAAGATATTGAAAAGATTTTGAAATAATTTGTTTTATGCCCCTCTTGTTACAAAAAAGAGGGGCTTTTGATCAAAATTTTTTTGATTATGAGGAGAGATAAAATTGAAGACCCCTTTAAGATCGATTATTGGTTTCATAGGACCTTCAATAATATTATTGTTGATCTTCATGTTAATACCCATAGTAGTTTCTCTGGTGATAAGCTTCACCGATTTCGATGTTTATGCTATATATGATTGGGGAAGAGCTAGTTTTATTGGTTTTGAAAATTATGTAAATTTAATGCAAGAACCTCTTTTTTGGAGGGCGCTACTAAATACGCTATATGCATTAGTTGTTGCAATGCCATTAACGGTAGTTTTGGCTTTAAGTTTTGCTGCCCTTATAAACAGGGAAGCCACGTATTTTAAAAACTTTTTTAAAGTAAGCTTTTATCTACCTTCCATTACAAACACAGTCGCAATTGCTATCGTATGGGCTTGGATGCTCAATCCTGATTACGGATTAATAAATTGGTTTCTGGGTTTGTTTGGAATACAAGGACCTAATTGGTTGGGTGACCCCCTTTGGGCAATGCCATCGGTAATAATGCTTGTAGTTTGGAAAGCAGTTGGTTACAACGTCATTCTCTTCACGGCTGGTTTACAAAATATACCAGATTATTTATACGAAGCTGCCGAGTTGGACGGAGCTTCAAAATTTCAACAATTTTTACATGTTACTATCCCATCGTTGAGGCCAACAATATTTTTCGTTACAGTTATGACTGTAATAGGTTATTTGCAATTATTTGAAGAACCATACATGTTAACCGCAGGCGGACCTTTGAATTCTACTTTATCTATAGTTCTCTACCTGTATCGACAAGGTTTCAGGTTCTTCAAATTAGGGTATGCCTCTTCGATCGCTTTTATGTTATTTTTAATGATATTTGCTTTAACATACATACAAATGAGTGCAAGAAGATCAGAAGTATAAGAGAGAATCAGTAAGGAGTGATTATTGTGAGATCAAGAAAAGTTTCTCCCATAGAGCAAGTAGCGGTACATGGATTATTGATTATTTGGTTGTTAATTTCGGTTATACCTTTTGTATGGATGCTTTCAACTTCTTTTAAGGGACCAGGAGAAATTTTTATATTTCCTCCAAGATGGATCCCTAGGAATCCTACTTTTAACAATTATATAGATTTATTTCAAAATATGAACTTTGGAAGGCCTTTTTTGAATTCCGTTATTGTTTCTCTTTCTACTACGTTTTTATCGGTTTTAGTAGCCACCATGGCAGGTTATGGATTCGCCAAATTCCATTTTAAAAATAAAAACCTTTTGTTTTTGTTCATCTTAGGAACGATTATGGTGCCTGGTCAAATAACAATGATTCCAGTATTTTTATTGCTGTCCCGATTGAATCTATTGAACACCTATTGGGGGTTAATATTGCCTGCTATTGCAAATGCCTTCAACATATTCTTTATGAGACAATACATTATGGGTGTACCCGATGAACTAATAGAAGCAGCTAAGATGGATGGAGCACACGAAGGATGGATATTTTTTAGAATAATTTTGCCTTTGGCTAGACCCGCTATGGCAGCAATAACCATCTTCACTTTTACAGGTTCCTGGAACAATTTTTTGTGGCCATTGATTATAGCGACCGATGAAAGCATGTACACACTTCCGGTTGCTGTATCTGTTTTAGGAGGACAATATACTGAAAATATAGCGATGCAAATGGCAGGTTCGGTTATCGTAATTTTACCTCTTATAATTGTATTTTTATTCACTCAACGATATTTCATAAAAGGAATCACATTTACAGGAATGAAAGGCTAAAGTGAAATGGCCAGATTTATAATATTATTCAAATCTTGTTAATAAATTACCTGTATAATAAAAGGGACTAAATTTATCCCAAATAAAAGGAGGACATTAGATGGCAAAAGTCAACGTTATATTCTACAGTATGTATGGCCATATCTATCAAATGGCTAAAGCCGAAGCAGAAGGCGCAAAAGAAGTAAAAGGAACGGATGTTAAAATCTACAGAGTTCCTGAAACCGTTCCTGAAGATATTCTAATCCAATCTGGGGCTAAAAAGGCACAAGAACAATTTTTAGATATTCCAATAGCAAATTTGGATTCCCTTGTTGAAGCTGATGCTATAATTTTTGGTACTCCAACGAGATTTGGCATGATGGCGGCGCAAATGAGGCAATTTCTTGATACGACAGGCCCCCTTTGGGCCAAGAGAAGTTTGGTTGGAAAAATAGGTAGTGTCTTTACTTCTACTAGCAGTCAACATGGAGGTCAAGAATCTACTATTTTGAATTTTCACACAACGTTATTACACCATGGGTTGATTATTGTTGGAATTCCTTTTACTGAGCCAGATCTGAGCGATGCATCAAATGTTCATGGAGGTTCACCGTATGGCGCCTCGGCAATTATTGTTCAGGGCGATGAAAATAGACCAAATGAAATAGAGCTCAATATTGCCAAAAGTCAAGGAAGAAGAGTAGCTGAAATAGCAAAAAAGCTTTTTGGATGATATTTCAGAGTATAAACTATTTAATTAAAATATCTACTTTAAGAAACTTTTGAAAATTTTTAAAGACGCACGATCTGTGCGTCTTTATTTTTTTGAATTTAAAAGTTCAATTGACTTTTAAAAAAATAACTGTTATAATTAATTATGATTATTCACTTAGTGTATGAATGAAATGCCTAGAGGTGATGTTCCTAATGCTCAATATTCAAAAATACACATTTTTTAATCCCTCTCCAAACTTCCGAGAAATGATGATCTTAAAGTTAGTTTCTCAAGAAAACGATATTTCTCAAGAAACGATGGCGAAAAAAGTAGGGGTTGTCCCATCGATGATAAACAAGTATTTAAAAGATTTTGAAGAGAATGGAAATATCATAAAAAGCGGTGAAAACAAACGTAATATGAGTTATGAGCTCACAGAAACAGGAAAAAAGAGGTTGCAATTTTTAACCCTCAGTTTCGTCGACGAGGTTTCTGAGCTGTACACAGAAACCAAAGACTCATTCAAAAAAGTTTTTCAAACTCTTAAAAAAGATAATTTAAAGGACATTCTTTTGTATGGTGCAGGGGTTGTTGGAGGGATTGTATTGAAGGTTTTGAAGGATGAAAATATTAATATAATTGGATTTTTGGACGATTCTTCTTTAAAACAGGGGGATAGACTTCAAGGAATAGATATTTACCCTCCGGAAAAAGCCAAAGAGTTAATCTACGATGCCCTCATAATAGCTTCGTTTAGAAAATCAGAAAAAATATTGGAAAAGGCAACCGAAAAAAATTTGGAAAAATTGTATATTTTTAAGATAGATGATGAAGGTAATATTTCTCTGGAGGGCAGATGAAAATGAAAGATAAGATGAAGGTTCCTCTTTTTGATTTAACAAGACAATACGAAAAATTGAGAAAAGATGTTCTAAAGAAGTTGGATGCTGTTTTCACTTCTGGAAACGTGGTTATGGGAAGTAATGTAAAAGCCTTAGAAGAGGAAATTGCGAAGTATATAAATGTAAAGTATGCTATCGGTGTTGCCAATGGTTCCGATGCCCTAAGAATATCGGTTCAAGCTCTGGGTATAAAAGAAGGGGATTATGTCATCACCACACCATATACTTTTTTTGCAACCGCAAGTGCAATTGTACTGAATGGTGCTACCCCTATATTTGTGGATGTAGAAGATAAATACTACAATCTTGATTTAGATAAAGTCGAAGATTTGCTTGAAAATCATCCAAAAAAAGAAAAAATTAGAGCGATTATTCCCGTACACCTTTTTGGAAAGACCGTTGATTTAGAAAGATTGGAAAAAATAAGAGAGAATTACAACGTAAAAATTATAGAAGATGCCGCCCAGTCTATTGGGTCTGTATGGCATTATAAGAATGGTGAAAGAAAATTTAGTGGCAGTATCGGAGATTTGGGGATTTTTTCCTTCTTCCCAACAAAAAATTTAGGTGGTTATGGTGACGGTGGAATGGTCGTTACAAACGATGCGGTTTTGGCAGATAGGGTCAGAAAATTAAGAGTTCATGGTGCTGCAAAAAAATATTATCACGATGAAGTTGGTTACAATTCAAGATTAGACGAAGTTCAAGCTGCAATATTGAGAATAAAATTAAATAATTTAGATGACTACATAGATAAAAGAATAAAAAAAGCAAAAAATTATGAAGAGCTATTCAAATCACATAACCTCAACGAACATTTAAGCTATCCTGCTTATTTTAATGACAGAACCCATGTTTATCACCAATACGTTGTTACTTTGAATAACCCTGAAGATAGAGATAAATTGAAAAAATTCTTAGAAAATAAAGGCGTCGGAACATCTATATACTATCCCCTTGGCTTGCACCTTCAAAAGTGCTTTGAGAACTTGGGTTATAAAGAAGGAGACTTCCCTGTAGCTGAAAAGGCATCGAAATCCACGATAGCCTTACCAATGTTTCCAGAACTCACCAAAAAAGAGCAGGAATATGTAGTTAAATCTATTAAAGAGTTTTTTTCAAAATAGTTTTAGAGTTTCTAAAAATAGTGTTATTCTAGAAAGAGGAGGACTAAAAAATGGCATTATTAGATAAAATAAAAGATAAAACTGCAAAGATAGGGGTAATAGGTTTGGGTTATGTTGGTTTACCACTTGCGGTAGAAAAGGCGAAGGCAGGGTACCAAGTTTTAGGATTCGATATTCAAAAAGAAAAAGTAGATAAGGTCAACAAAGGAATAAATTATATTGGGGATGTTGTAAATGCAGAATTAGAAAAGCTGGTTGAAGACGGCCTTTTAAACGCTACAACTGATTATGACAGAATAAAGGAATGCGATTGTGTTATGATATGTGTTCCAACTCCCTTGAATAAATACAAACAACCTGATTTAAGTTTTGTTGTTGATTCGACCAAAGAAGTAGCAAAAAGACTCCATCCAGAAATGTTGATCGTTTTAGAAAGCACTACCTATCCAGGAACTACGGAAGAAGTACTTCTACCGTTATTACAAGAATATGGTTTTAAGGTTGGAAAAGATTTTTATTTAGCTTTTAGCCCAGAAAGAGTAGATCCAGGAAATTTGATTTATAAGACCAAAAATACACCAAAAGTAGTTGGTGGAGTTACCGAAAAATGCACTTTACATGCAAAAACTCTCTATGAAAATGTATTAAACGCAGAAGTTTTCACCGTTTCATCCCCTAAGGAAGCAGAGATGTCAAAAATTTTGGAAAATACCTTTAGAATAGTCAATATTGGCCTCATCAATGAAATGGCTATCTTAGCAAAGAAAATGGGAATAAACATCTGGCAGGTAATAGACGCAGCTGCAACAAAGCCTTTTGGTTTCATGCCTTTTTATCCTGGACCAGGTGTGGGCGGTCATTGTATTCCGATAGATCCTTTTTATTTAACGTATAAAGCTAGAGAGTTTGACTATCACACAAGGATAATAGAATTGGCTGGGGAAATAAACGATTATATGCCTGAGTACGTAATTGAAAGACTAATGGACATTTTAAACGAAAATAAAAAGTGTTTGAACGGTTCCAAAATATTGATGTTAGGAGTAAGTTATAAAAACGACATCGACGATTTAAGAGAGTCTCCTGCTTTGAAAGTTTTGGAGCTTTTGGAAAAGAAGGGAGCACAAGTAAAGATTCATGACCCCTATATTAAAAATTTTTCTCATAAAGGAATTGAATATAAAACCGTAGCTTTAACAAAAGAATTGTTAGAGGAATCAGATGCTGTCTTAATTACTACGGGGCACAAAAAGGTGGATTACAATTTCGTTTTGGAAAATGCCAATATAGTTTTTGATACAAAAAATGTCACAAAAGGACTTAGAGAGAAGTATCCAGAAAAAGTTTCTCTATTATGAAAATTTAAAATGTAGGTGATGTTCTTATGCTTAAATTGGCTGTAATAGGTTGTGGAAGAATAGCCCAAAAAAAACATACAGAAGCGATTATAAAAAATTCTGATATCATTGAAAATGTGGCTGTTTGCGATTTAAAAGAAGAAAGAGCAGAACACTTTGCCAACAAGGTGGAAGGTTCTGGGTTAAAGAAACCAGAGATATACACGGACTACAGAAAATTGTTAAAAAGATCGGATATAGACGCCGTGGCAATCGCTACCGAAAGCGGGAACCATTATGAAATCACCATGGAAGCCCTGCAAAACAACAAACATGTATTAGTGGAAAAACCAATGGCCCTATCAACAAAACATATGAACGAGATGATAGAGTTTGCAAAAAGGAAAAATTTAAAGTTAGGTGTTTGTTTTCAAAATCGCTTCAACCCACCTATACAAGAATTAAGAAAAAAAATTACAACAAATTCATTTGGAAGGATTCTCCATGGTCAAGCTTCCATTAGGTGGAATAGAAACGAAGAATATTACAGGCAAGCAAAATGGAGAGGTACTTGGGAATACGATGGAGGCACGCTGATGAACCAATGTACTCACAATATAGACTTGCTATTGTGGATTATGGGCTCTGAAATAAACGAAATATATGGTGCTATTCAGAACTTCACCCATCCTTACATCGAAGCTGAGGATTTTGGGGGGGCCATAATAAAATTTAAAAACGGTTCCGTAGGAATAATCGAAGGATCTGCAAATATATATCCAAAAAATTTGGAAGAGACCCTATCGATATTTGGAGAAAAAGGGACAGTGGTGATCGGTGGTTTAGCGGTGAATAAAATAAAATATTGGAGATTTGAAGGAGAAGATGGACATCCATTTCAAAATCTCCCAGATCCTGATACCGTTTATGGAAGTGGGCACATTCCACTGTATAGAGATTTTTATCAATCTATAGAAGAAGATCGAGAACCTTTTATTAACGGTGAAGAAGGAAAAAAGGCTGTCGAAGCTGTTTTAGGAGTTTACAAGTCTGCTCTTTTGGACAGACCTGTCAAATTCCCAATCGATTTTTCAACTCTAGAATTGAAGAGGGATATAAATTCAGTCTAGATCTTGTCATAATCGAGATCTACCCCTCTTCTTTTTCACATATCGATTTCTATTCCTAAACCAGGTTTGTCCGAAAGAATTATTGTATCTCCTTCTACTTCAAAACCTCCTTTTATTCCTTCGAATTCTTCATAATACATGAAGGAATCTAAATCAGCATCTGTGATATTTCTCTTTGCTGCAACTAAGCTTGCCCCTGCAGTAAGAGCCACCTTTGTTTCCACCATACATCCAACCATACAATTAATTCCAGCAGATTCTGCAATTGCGTTAATCTTTTCAGCTTCGTAAAGTCCTCCACTTTTCATTAGTTTAATGTTGATCATATCAGCACTATCTTTTTTTACTGCATGCATTGCATCATGAGCGTTATGAACTGATTCATCTAAAATTATCTTCATATCAGTCTTTTTTCTCAAAAGCGAAGATCCATCAAAATCCCAATCGGCTAACGGCTGTTCAACGGCTTCAATATTGTAATTTTCCATCATCTTGATTGCAGTTAACGTATTGTGTATATTCCATCCTTGGTTGGCATCTGTTTTCAATCTTACGTTATCTCCCACGTTTTTTCTTATAAGCCTGATAGCCTCGATATCGTTTTTAAGCTCAACGCCGGTTTTAATTTTTAATATGTTAAACCCTTTATCTACCCTCTCTTTGGCTTCGTTTGCCATTTCTTGTGGTGCTCCAATCCCTATCGTAATATCTGTCTGTACTTTGTTTTCAAATCCACCAAGTATCTTATAAAGGGGTTCTTGCATCACTTTTCCTTTTATATCGTAGAGAGCGATATCAACCGCTGCTTTTGCTGCTGTATTTCCAGCAATTGCTTTGTTCAATATATAATGTATTCTTTCGATTGCGAGTGGGTCCTGCCCTATTAATATTTCTTTGAATGATTTAAGAACAATTGTTACACTGTCGATGCTTTCCCCCGTTACCGAACGAGAAGGGGTAGCTTCTCCAAAACCGTAGTATCCTTCATCAGTAGTTATTTTTAGAAGCACCGATTCACAATACTCCGTTGCTCCTCGCGAAATAACAAAAGGTTTTTTGAGTTTAATTTTGATTTTTTCAAATTTTAAATCTGTTATTTTCATTTCTCTGCCCTCCATAAGATTTTTTAAATAGTACGACCCTTTGCCATAACCTTTTTTATTTCCAGAGTACTTTTATCTAAGAACACTATATCTGCATCAAAGTTTTCTTTTATTTGGCCTTTGTTTTCTAATTTAAGAAAATTTGCAGGATTACTAGTGATAACCTTCAAAGCTTCTTCTAAAGGAATATTTTCCTGAAGCACACAATCTTTTACTTCTTCAAAGAGTGTAGCTACATCTGCTACTGTTAAACCTAAATAATTCCCTTTATCATCGAATTGTGGTAAACTCCCCTGCCCATCGGATGAGAAAGATATATTGTCAATATTTATCCCATCTTCCAGCAAAAGTTTTAAAGCTTTAGATGGTTTTGATGGATCGTCTTTGTCTTTCTTTTTTGACGAACTAGTTGTGAAATCAACCCTTCCCCCCAGTTCTATGAAATTTTTACATGTTCGAAGAGCTTTTTCTCCCTTGTTCATGTGAGTTGGAAGGAACTGCGAGATTGGTAATTCTGAATTTTCTACAACATCTAGTAATATCTGAATAAATTTTTCCCCTCTGCCAACATGGATATTTACTATCCCTGCCTTTTTTGATAAAATTCCACCCACTCGAGCTTCTGAAGTCAATCTTATCAATTCTTCTAAGGTCGGTTGGGAACCTCTATGGTCTGAAATAGCAACCTCTCCAACACCTATTATTTCTTCAATAAAAACCAAATCGTCTATAATTCTGCCGGTAAAAGTTTTTATAGGAAGATGATAAGAACCCGTATACGCATAGCAGCTTATTCCTTCTTGTTTTAATGCTTTTGCTTTTGCAATTAAGTTTTGCATACTTCGAGTTGCGTTGTCGGTCCCCAAAACACCTACTAATGTAGTAATTCCAGAACTTACTATCTTAGAAACGGATATCTCCGGCGTCCTTGTGTTATATCCCCCTTCTCCACCTCCCCCTGTTATATGAACGTGTGAGTCTATAAAACCTGGAACTAATAAATAATCTTCCGCATCGATAACCTCAACTTTAAGATTAGAATTTAATTCTATCGAATCCACTAATTCTAAGATTTTTTCTCCACCAATTAATATATCTTTTTTCCCTAAAGCTTTAGGCGAGTAAACCGTTGCATTCTTTATAAGGGTAAGCAAAATTCCTCTTCTCCTTTTTTATGATTATAATTTTTGTTTAAATCATGCCACAGAAATATTCTAAAGTCAAGTTAACGCATCCTACTAATAATTTTTGACTTAAAAAATAAAAAAGCTCAAAAATCCAAAAAAGATCTTTGAGCTGTCAAGGAGAGGAAAGTTCGATAATGGTCGGGACGACTGGACTTGAACCAGCGACCTTTGGTTCCCGAAACCAACGCGCTACCAACTGCGCTACGCCCCGAATTCAAATTATTCCATAATCGATTTTATCATATTTTTTAAGCGAAGTGAATAGTAATCAAAAAATTGAGGAATAATCAATTTGTCTAATAAAATCGGTTAAGTTGCTACAAACCCTATATTCGTATATAACTTAACTGTTGCTTTAAAAAAGTTCATTTTATTGTTAATTTTAGGCAAACCTAACTCTTTTAAAAAGTGTTATAATTGAACTGAGATATTCGATGGAGGTGATTATAATTTGCTAATTCCTTTACACAACTTGTTTATTGGGCAAAAGGGTAAGATAGTGAGTTTAAACAATGAAGAAGAAAGTACTAAAAATCGTCTTCTTGCAATGGGAATAACGCCAGGTAAATCTATAGAATTAGCTCATGTTTCTCCTTTTGGGGATCCTTTAGTATTTAAAATTGGAGAAAAAAAGGTAGTTTTAAGAAAAAGCGAAGCTTCTAAGATCTTTGTAGACGTCCCCTACAAAATATTCAATCTTTTGGAAAGTGAAATTGGAAAATATGAAATTATCGATATTAAAGGCGGAAGGAATTTTATAGAAGAAATGAGAAGCATGGGGTTGTATAAAGGAGTTAATATTAATTTAGTTAATAAGCTTGGAAATAGGATAATTATAGAGGTTGATGGAAAGAAATACGAATTGGGAAGGGGAAGAGCTGCCAAGATATTTTGTAAAAAGGTGGAATAATTAATGGATATATCTATTGTAGAAGAATACGTAAGAAAGAATAAAGAAGTAGATATTTCGGAATTAAAAGAGAAATTTCACTTAAATCAAAGTGAATTAAACATTTTGATTCCTTTCTTAAGGTCCATGAATGTTGGAATGGAAAAAATAGACAAAATAGAACCCGTATGCAAAAGTTGCCCATTGACAGATAAATGTGGAAAAGGTTTGTTAAATAACTGTTATTATACTAAATAACTTTACAAAACAAATTTAATAATGGGAGGAGCTTAAATGAGCAAGGATATCCTCAAAGATAAAGTTGAAACAGTTAACAAGGAAGCAGAGATTTCAATCATTGGAAATCCTAACGTTGGTAAGACTTCTCTATTCAACCTTTTGACGGGCACTAAACAATATGTTGCTAATTGGCCAGGGGTTACAGTAGAGAAGAAAGTTGGAAATTTCAAGTATAAAGGAAAAACCTTTAAATTAGTCGATCTTCCAGGTGTTTACACTCTTTCAGCTAAAAGTGAAGACGAGAGAGTTGCTAAGGATTATTTAATAAGTAATAGTTCAGAGATAGTAATTGTCGTAGCTGATGCCTTGAACTTGGAAAGTTCGATGTTTTTATTGTTTGAACTTATAGAAATTGGTATTAAGACTATTTTGGTTATAAACGCTGTAGATGAAGCTCAGGAAAAAGGGAGAATCATCGATCCATCCCCAATTTCCAAAACTTTAAACATCCCTGTCATATTGACTTCCGCCAAGACAGGCGAAGGTAAGGAAGAACTTTTAGAAGAAGCATACAATCTTTCTAAAGAAAAAAATCTTACAAAAAAGAAAATAATGTATCCAGAAGAAATAGAAAATTTTATAGAGTTTTTTCAAGACAAAGTTTCAAAGTATACTAAAATAAGTTCAAAATATCAAAATTATATAGATAGTAGTTGGTTACCAATATACTTTTTAGAGTTTGGAAATGAAGATTTAGAACTTCCCAAAGATTTTTTGGCTGAGTTAAAAGAAAATTTTGATATAGAAGAACTTAAAAACAAATATTTAAATTGGAAGTTTAATTTCATTTCCTATCTAGTTAGTTCCTCTACAATAAAAGAGGGTATAGACTGGTCTCTGAGAGATATTTTAGATCACGTTTTTACCCATAAGGTTTTGGGAATATTGATATATGTCTTTGCTTTGTTTGCAGTGTTTTCTTTAACATTCAGCCTCGCTCAACCATTATCGGATTTGCTGGATTCGGCTTTTACTTTTTTGGGCAATTCTATCAGCGGATTTGTAACTGTTCCTTGGTTGGAATCCCTAATAGTTGATGGTGTTATAGCTGGGGTTGGTGGGGTTTTGATTTTTATTCCACAGATTTTTATCTTATTTTTCTTCTTAGGGTTTTTAGAAGAGTCAGGATATTTGCCAAGGGCAGCCTTTTTAGTTGACAGAATTGCCAGGAATTTCGGATTAAGTGGTAGATCTTTTATGTCTATTATTTTAGGTTTCGGTTGCAATGTTCCAGCCATTATCTCTACTAAATCAATTGCTAATAAAAAAGAAAGATTAGCTTTAATTCTTAGCCTTCCCTTTGCATCGTGTAGTGCAAGGTTACCAGTTTACATACTTTTAATAAGCGCATTCTTTTCAACGCACGCAGCAACTATAATGTTGCTAGTCTATTTATCGAGTATATCTTTAGTCTTACTATCCTCAAAATTTTTACAAAGATTCATTACCCAATCAGAAGATATCCCATTTATCATAGAACTCCCAAGGTTCAGGATGCCTACTTTAAAAAATTTATCAATCTATACATGGAACAAAGGAAAGCACTTTTTGCAAAAAGCCGGAGGCATAATTTTAAAAGCCACCATAGTAATTTGGTTTTTGTCTTTCTTCCCTAACTTTGGAACAGATATAAACAGTAGTTTTGCCGCTTCTATCGGAAGAGTATTCGAACCTTTAACTAATCACTTGGGGTGGGATTGGAGAATAAACACCGGCTTGATTTTTGGTGTCGCTGCCAAAGAAATAGTCGTGTCTTCCTATTCCACAATTTTTAACGTTGGAGAAGGCTCTTTAACCTATGCCTTACAAAATGCGTTAACTCCAGCCTCTGCTTTAGCGCTAATATTCTTCGTTTTGGCTTATATTCCTTGTTTTGCAACGTTGGCCACGATTAAGGCGGAGACAAATGGCTGGAAATGGGTTATCTTTAGTTTTATTTACACCACTGTCGTTGCTTATCTTATAGCTAATGTGGTATTTTTTGTGGGAGGTATTTTCCTATGAAGCACAAAAACTTGACAATTTCTTTGATAGCAATATTATCAATTATTTTCATGTTGTTAAATATACAGAAAAACTTTTTCTACGTCTTTTCATTTTTTGTTATATTCTTAATTTCAATCTATGGTTTTTTTAATGATAATAGAATATGGTATCATAAATCTGCCCATATAATAGTTTCTTCTTTTATCGGCCTATTTCTTTTAGCTTATGAAATCTTGGATATTTTGTTCACTATGCTCGCAGGTGAATTTTCTGAAATAAATTTAAATATTTATGTTATAATCTTTGGTATACTAAGCATAACGATATTCATTTTAGAATTGAGATACCTTAGGAGAAAGAGAAATGAAGCATTGAACAAGGAGGAACGGTAAATGCTAAAAGATCTATTAAATAATGATTTAAAAAAATTTATGAAAGAAAAGAATACCCTTGCTTTAAATGCGGTTAGATCGATAATATCCGAGATTAAAAATAAAGAGGTTGAAAAAGGGGCTGAGTTAACAGAGGAAGAAATAGTCCAGGTGATAAAAAAACAGATAAAAATGAGAAAAGATTCCATTGAACAGTTTGAAAGAGCAGATAGAAACGATCTCGCTGAAAAAGAAAAAAAAGAAGTTGAGATCTTACAAGAATATCTTCCTGAACAACTTTCTGACGAAGAATTGAAAAAAATAATAGAAGAAACTATAAGCGAAGTCAATGCAACATCAAAAAAAGATTTCGGCAAAGTTATGAAATTAGTAATTCAAAAAGTTCAAGGAAGAGCCGATGGAAAGAAAATAAGTGAAATACTGTCGACACTTTTAAATTAGCATATAACTAATATGTGATATAATAACCGTAGAAAGAATTTCTTTGGAGGTGTTTTTTGCAGTGCTCACAATAGTTTATTCGGTATTATTATTAGGAATTTTAGGGTTTGCTTCCGGCACTTTTTTAGCATTTGCTGAAAAAAAATTTGAAGTAAAGGAAGATCCAACAGAAGCCATTATTAAAGCGGTATTGCCAAACAATGATTGTGGATCTTGTGGTTATCCCGGATGTGCAGCCTTCGCCAAGGCATTTATCAAAGGTGAGGTCGGAAAAGACGGTTGTGTCCCTGGCAAATCTCAAGGAACCCCAGAACTTTTGGAGAAAATATCTAAGATGTCTGTTGATGAATTGAACAAAATATATGAGGAAAGTCAGGAAGATGATTCTAAAATATTAAAACTACTAAAGCAGAGTTAAAAGGGGGGATCAACTTGATCGATCCTATATCCTCTCAACAATACAAACCACTTTATTTAAGCAGTTTTGATTACGGAAATAATCAACTTCATAACGCAAATAGTCAAAACATTAATCAGAGTCCCACAATGTCCAAGGAAGAGATGGAAAAACTTTTATCTTTTATAATGTACAAACAAACCGGAATATCGATGAAATTAGTTAGAACCGTTGGTGAGTTGTATCAGGGTCAAAATTTAGATGTTTTAACCTAAGTAAAATTTTCTTAATTGCGGGCCAAGATTGCCCGCAATTTTCAATAAAGGAGGATTTCCCTTGTATCCAAAGGTTTACGCTTACTTAGAAAGGATTCAAGAAAATGCAAAATTTTTAAAATCTTTATGCACTGATTCAGGTGTTGAAATAATAGGTGTCACAAAAGTAGTTTGTGGCGAACCTACAATAGCCCATGCACTTAAAGAATGTGGAATTGAAATACTGGGTGACTCAAGGGTTCAAAACATAAAGAAAATGAGGAATTCTGATATAAAAGGGCCTTTTATGTTACTTAGAATACCTATGATTTCTGAACTTGATGATGTAGCAAAATATGTTGATTATACTTTAATCAGTGACTTAGAGATCAGTAAGAAGTTGGGGAACGTTTCTTCTAAATTCAATAAGAGATCTAAAGTCATCTATATGGTTGACGTTGGAGATCTAAGGGAAGGAGTTTGGTTTGAAAAAGCTGTTTCTGAGATTTCAAAAGCCATTGATATAGAAGGAATAGAGGTTGTTGGAATAGGTACAAACTTAGGATGTTTTGGTGGAGTAATCCCTGATGAAACTAATATGGAAAGGCTCGTGAAAATAAAAGAAGAAATCCAAAGAGAAACTGGGAAAACTCTAGAAATAATTTCCGGTGGAAACACCGCTGCCTTACCTTTAATTGAAAAAGGAAGTTTACCAAAGGGCGTAAACCAATATAGATTAGGGGAATCGATCATCTGTGGAACGGACGCAACTAACAACCGCAACGTTCCAGGTACAAGGCAGGATACGATAATATTGGAAGCAGAAATTGTGGAATTAAAAGAAAAACCTTCTGTCCCGTATGGCAACATTGGTTATGATGCGTTTGGTCGTAAACCAAAATTTAAAGACAAAGGTAATAGAATAAAAGGCATTTTAGCCGTGGGAGAGCAAGATGTTGACCCTACAAGCATGTATCCCTTGGATAAAAATATTGAAATACTCCATGCGAGTAGTGATCATACAATCGTAGACTTAACTGAGTCTAAAGTGAGTTATAAAGTAGGAGATAAGATAAGATCTAGGCTAGGTTACTCCTCTGTTTTGAGGGCCTTCACAAGTCCTTATGTTGAAAAGGTGATACTTTAATGTTTGCTTTTGTAAACACTCTTTTTGTAATATCAATGATCCTTTTTATTATTTCAACGATGTTCTTATGGAGATCTGCTAAAATGATAAGAAATGGCAGTAAAAGGTCTGACGAAGACGTAAAAAAAATGGACAAAAAGGGACTGTTAGGTCTTTTAATAAGTGTTGGAATTTTTGTTCTATCTTATTTTTTGAGCTTATTAGTTTGATCGAGGTGTATACAAATGGAAATTACTTCTTTTACCCCTCCTAATAGTAAAGAAGCCGAGGAGTCGGTCATAGGTAGCATCTTTTTAGATCCTTCTATACTTCCTGATGTGATCGAAGAGGTAAGATGGGAAGATTTCTATTACGAAAATAATAAAATAATATTTAAAGTTATGGAAGAACTTTTCGACAAAGGGGAACCTGTCGACACCGTATCTGTTATCGAAAAATTAAGAGAATCCAATCTTTTGCAGAAAATCGGTGGAGAAGATACAATAATTTATTTGGCTCAGGTTGTCCCAACAACGGCTAATGTGATGTATTATACCCAAATTGTAAAAGAGAAAGCCCTTTTAAGAGCTTTAATTAACGCATCTTCAGAGATAGTCGATGCCGTAAGAAATATTGGAGATGCTCAAGAAGTTTTAGAGTATGCTGAAAAAAGAATATTTTCCATAGCCGAAGCCCGTGCTACAAGAACGTATGATCTTTTATCTAACGTAATGCATGATGTTTTTGAACAGATAGAAGAGTTGAAAAACAGGGCTCAAAAAGGCGAGGGAGATCTTGTTACGGGGGTTTCTACTGGATTCAAATCTTTAGATAGGATGACTTCAGGATTTCATAGGTCTGAGTTAATTATCATCGCCGCTAGACCATCCATGGGTAAAACGTCTTTTGCCGCGAATATTGCAACTAACATGGCTTTACAGTCAAATATTGCCGTAGCAATCTTCAGTTTGGAAATGTCGAAAGAACAGTTAGCTAACAGAATTTTATGTTCTGAGGCAAAGGTAGATTTACACAAGGTTAGAACCGGACAAATTTCTGATGAAGAGTGGGAAAAATTAGTGCAAAAAGCAGGAGAATTATCAAAGTCAAGGCTTATCTTTGACGACGAACCAGATTTAACTCCTAGAATGCTGAGGGCTAAAGCAAGGAGAATGAAAAGAGAATATGGTATAGAAGTAATTTTCATCGATTATTTACAATTAATGACTTCTCGATCGAAAGGTTATGAGAGCAGGCAACAAGAGATAACAGAGATATCAAGATCCTTGAAACTGCTCGCTAGAGAGTTAAATATCACCGTTGTTGCTTTGTCCCAACTTTCCCGTGCAGTTGAACAAAGAGAAGATAAAAGGCCTCGATTAAGTGATCTCAGAGAATCTGGAGCAATTGAACAGGATGCGGATCTCGTTATGTTTTTGTATAGAGATTCATATTATAAAAGAAAAAAAGATGAGTCCGGAAAAGATTCTTTAAATGATGAACATGAAGCAGAACTGATTTTAGGTAAACAAAGAAACGGACCGGTTGGAACCATAAAACTAACTTTCAATCCTAAACTTGCAACTTTTTACGCCGCTGATAGAGGATATCAGTAAGTTTAAAAATAAGATTCTGATTTAAAAGGGTTGAAGGGGCGCTGAAATAAGCTTTAGCTTTTTTAAAAAGTGGACGATGTTTTTAGAAACAAGATTTTGATTTAAAAGGGTTACAGGGCGGAGCCCTCCCACCTCTCTCCGACGGTTGGGGCAAGATGCATTAAATGAGTTTTAGCTTTTTTAAAAAGAGGAATAATATATTGAATGGAGGTAAAATATGGATGAAAATAACTTAGAAAAACAAATATTGGAAATAATAGATAAAAAGTCAACGATACAAAAAGAATTATATGAAAATCTAAATGCATTTCAAAAATCAGAAAAGACTAAAATTAGAAGAATACTAAAAAAACTCCTAAGTGAAGGAAAAATAATTAAAGATTCACAAAACAGATACAGAAAATTAGACGAAAACATGGCTGTTGGAACTATCGAATTCACAAAGAGTGGGAACATGGCTTTTGTGCAATGCCAAGATGGAAGCGAAATTGCTGTGAAGGTTGAAAATTCTGGAATCAGTTTGCATAAAGATTTAGTTTTGGTTGAAATAATAGGTAAATGGCGTGATTTAAAAGAAGGTAGAGTAGTTAGAATATTAAAAAGAGGGTTAAAATATGTGGTGGGTGAGTTTGTAAGAAAGGGGATCTTTGGATTCGTTATACCCATTGATGGAAAAATAAACACGGATTTTTACGTAGCCCCAGAAGGTATAGGAAAAGTTAAAAATGGACAAATAGTGAAAGCCCAGATAACAAAATATCAATCTCCTACGAAAAATCCTGAGGTCAAGATAGTAGATGTCCTTGGGGACAAAGATGATCCTTCCATAGATTTGCCTGTAGTGATCTTCAAGCACGATTTACCTGAGCCAGGTTATTTCCCTCCAAAAGTCTTACAAGAGGCTAAAGAACTTCCAAATAGACTTTCTGAAAATGAAATTAAGGGAAGAAAAGATTTTAGAGAAGAAACTATATTTACTATCGATGGTGATACGGCAAAAGATTTTGATGATGCCGTTGGTATAAAAAAGTTAGATAACGGCAATTATTTACTCGGGGTACATATAGCAGATGTATCTCATTATGTAAGAAATAACAGTGCTCTTGATAGAGAGGCCTACAAACGCGGTACAAGCGTTTACTTAATCGACACCGTTATTCCCATGCTTCCATTTGAGTTATCCAACTGGATATGTTCTTTGGTTGAAGATGAAGATAGATTGACAATGTCCCTACTAATGGAAATTGACCCTTATGGAAACTTGGTAAACTCAAAAATATACAACGGAGTGATAAGAAGTACCAAAAGATTGACCTATAGAAAAGTTAATGAACTCCTATCTGACAATTGTAGTGAAGAAGTAAAAAAAGAAATAGGATTTTTAAAGCCAGATCTTGAGATGATGAAAGAACTGATGGAAATACTTGGTGCAAAAAGAAAAGAAAGAGGTTCGATAATCGACATTGAAAGCAACGAAGTATACTTTGAATTCGATGAAAAGGGCTATGTAAAGGATATCATCCCTGTGGAAAGAGGCATATCGGAAGAAATGATCGAAGAGTTCATGGTTTTGGCCAATGAAACAGTTGCTTCATACTTTGATGTTCAAGGCTTACCTTTTATATATAGAATCCACGAAAATCCGGATCCTGATGTATTGCTTCAGTTGCGAAATTATCTGGATATTTTGGGAATAAATGTAAAGTTTCCTCAAAATATTCATCCAAAGGTCCTACAGGAAATATTGGAAAAAACAAAGAACCATCCTTTAAGTAAAAATATTCAGATGATGCTTGTTAGGTCTATGAAGAGGGCGTTGTACTCTGAGGAAAACGTGGGACATTTTGGTCTTGCTTCATCATCCTATACACATTTCACATCACCAATAAGAAGATACCCTGACTTAGTGGTTCACAGATTGTTGAAAGAGTTTATAAAACACAAAGGAACCCTTTCAAAGAAAGAAATAAAGAAGTATTCTGAAATGCTTCCTAAAATAGCTAAAAATTCTTCTGAAATGGAAAGGGTCGCAGACCAAGCTGAGTGGGATCTAATAGATATGAAAAAAGTTGAATACATTTCAAGACATATAGGAGAAGTCTTTTGGGTTTACATAACAGGCGTCACACGATTTGGCTTATTCGTTGAAATACCTCAAAAGATGATAAGTGGATTGATACATATATCAGAGCTGAGTGGTGATTATTACATCTACGATGAACGTGACAATACGTTGAAAGGTGAAAGAACTGGCAATGTTTATAGGATCGGAGATAAGTTACAAGCCAAAGTGGTAAGAGCGGATAAAATCGGAACTGAAGTAGATTTTGTCCCGTATACGGAAGATGATTTTGAAAAGTTGAAAAAAGAACATCCTCATGCTAAAATAAAAGTTAACAAAAAAAATAAGAAAAAAAGGAAAAAATCCTAATTCATTTCCAAATCTCTGGTTCAACCTGTAGATCGACGTTGTATTTGTCTTTTACAATGCGTTTTACATACTCAATTAATAAAATTACATCCTTGAAAGTAGCGTTACCTTTGTTGATTATGAAACCTGCATGTTTTGTTGATATTTGAGCTTCGCCTATCGAAAAGCCTTTCAATCCTAAATTTTCTATCGTAGTACCCACAAAAAAATCTGGTTTTGGTCGTTTGAATATGCTTCCCGCAGATGGTAAATCGATAGGCTGTTTTTCCCATCTGCGGGTTGAAAAATCTATCAATTTACTTTTGATCCTTTTAAGCTCATCTTTTTTTAGTAAGAATTTAGTGGATAACAGAATGAAAGAACCTTCCTGGAGAATGCTGGTTCTATAACCAAACTCTAAATCACCTTTATTTAAAGTCTTTACTTTTCCATCCCTTAAATCGTATACCGTTGTTTCCAAAACAATATCCTTCATCTCACCCCCGTAAGCCCCTGCATTCATGTAAACGCCTCCGCCTACACTTCCTGGAATGCCGCATGCAAATTCAAGTCCAGAATATCCATCTTCCGAAAGCAAAAAAGAAAGAGCAGATAAAGACGCCCCGCTCTGTGCTTCCACAATCAAATCGATATTATTTTTTTCTTCAAAATTCATTTTATTTATGTATTTTGTGGAAAGTACAACAAATTTTAAGGGTTCGTCACTTACGATCAGGTTGGTTCCTTGACCTATAATTTTGAAGGGGATTTCTCTTCTGACTAATTCTGATAAAGCATTCACAAAAGAACTTAAAGTTTTTGGGAATAAGATATAAGGAACAGGTCCTCCTATTCTAAAACTTGTATAATATTTGAGAAATTCATTTTGTCTAACTTCACATCCATCTGCGTATAAACTAAGTTTAAGATCTTCTGAAATCATTGAATACTCCTATAAATTAGGCGAACTCTTCTTTATAATCCGAATTCAATTTTTCTAACCACTCTGGTTCCTTTCCATAACCGAACTTATCCATTAAATCCCCACAATGTTTTTGAAGTATACGTGCCCTTTTTTTATTCCAATTTTTCCAATGAGGTATCTTATACTTATCCGATGCAGAGTTTATTTTCTTCTTAAGAAAAGAAGGTTCAAAAGCATAATTTCTGCTGAATCCATCATCAAACTTCGTGGAAAATTCTAATAGATCAATAAAATTCTCTTCTTTTTTCTCACCGAGGAATAGGTCTTCGTATCGATATAATTTGAAATTATTTTTATTTTTCATAGATTCTAATACCAACGTATTCAGTTTATTATAATACCAGGCAAACTTTTCAAATTTGCTCATGCTATTCCATTTCATCGAGTAGGGATCGTCTTTGAAATGGAAGGCTCTCATACTCATTCCTAAAAATGAAAAATCAACTTTACTATATAGCAAATAAACGGGGGAACTTATGGCTGAACGGATCCATGTTCTTGGATCCCTTATAATAAAAACGATTTTACTATTAGGAAAAACATCTCCCAATAGGTCTATAACTCCGTGAAGATGGTTACTTGATTCGACGTACAAGCTTTCCTTTGTCTCTTCCAAAATCTGTTTTCTTAAGCCTTTTATATACTCTTTAGTTTTTTCGTCGGTTATTTTGCCCTTCCTCCTGTAAGTGCTCAACTTGCACATGGATTTGGAAGGCAAAAACTGCCCTACGGTCATTTGATAAAAGCCGAACCTTTTTATATCGTTTCCCCATTTTTTAAGATCTTTAATGAACACATTTGCAGGTTCATGGACCGCATAACAATCTTCAACCATTTTTGATAAACTTTTTGCAAGAAATCTCGTGCCTGTTCTTCCGGTTGAAGTGATAAACACACAATGTTTATCAAAAACTTTATTCATGTCAACTCCTCCTTCCACAATTACAGGGCTCCCTCTCTTTTTAACGATTCTCTTAAGGATTCAGGACCTTTATATAGTATACCTTTAATCCCCAATTCTTCAGCAGCATGTATATTTTCAACAATATCATCTACAAAAAAGGTTTCTTCTGGGTTCAAATTATATCTATTAAGTAAAAGTTGATAAATTTCCTTTTCGGGTTTCAATAGTTTCTCTTTGTATGAAATAACCATTCCGTCAAAAGTATCGAAAAATGAGTATTTACCTCTTATATAATTGAAGGCATCTTCATGAAAATTAGACAAGATGAAAAGTTTGTTGTTTTCTTTCAATTTAGGTAGAATTTCTATGTTTTCAATTATGGGATGAAGATAATTCTTCCATTCTTTAAGCAATATATTGATTTCCTCTTTTAAATCAGGATTTTTCTCGCGGAAAATCTTTTTTGCTTCCTCAAAAGACAAGGTCCCCCTATCTAATTCCTTCCATATGATTGTTTTAAAAACAGCCTCTTTCAATTTTCTATTTATAGTTGGATCTTTGAAAAGATCATCTAAAATCTCTTCTGGATCGAATTTAAAAAGGACATTCCCCAAATCAAAAACGATATTTCTCAAAAAGATTCCTCCCACTTTACTTGCACTCTGTCAATAAATTTTATCACAAAAATATTAAAACGATAAAAACAAAGATAAAGAAAGATATTTTTTACCATTAAAAGCTCCATATTTCTTCAAAGGTATGCGGGGTTTCACAATATTCACATATTAACTCATTCTCTTCGTTTCTAATGAAAGAAACCTGTACGTTTTCATTGTTTTGAGGATTTGTTATACAGTTTTCATTTTTACATCTTAACTCTTCGAAACCGTATATAATAGGGGGTAAAGAAATCCTGTATTTTTCTTTGACTCTTCCACCTTCAATAATATTTACAGTTGTATTTGGAGATATAGCTGAAAGCTTTTTTATATCTTTCTTTGATAGATGAACGTCTGGCAAACTAATGTAACCCTTTAATCTACCGTCGGCCGATCTAAATATTCCGTCTGCACTATCAATATTATAAAACTTTAAAATCTTCCTTATTTTCATGATCGTCTCGTATATCTTTTCTGGGTTTTGCCCCTTGGCTATGTGATCGATTACCGTTCCATTTTCAATCGGCTTGATCCCTCTTTTCCCCTCACTCAACAACCCTTTTTTACCATCCTTTATCGGGGCAGGGATAATGAAATCCTCTTCATTAATTTCAAGATTTTTTCTTGAGGTATCAAAGGGGGCTGTCAAAGCTCCACCAAACATAGAAAGTAAGATTATCCTTGTCCAATATCCGTTAATTGCCTGTTTTTCCCAGCCGTTAAGCGGTAAGGAGTCTAAGAAGGTTGGAATAGTAGGGTAAGTTTTGTGACGAGGAAGGGGGTGATAAAATTTAACGTTTTCGGAGATAAGAGGGAGAAATTCTTTTGTAAAAGTCACACTTTTTCTCAAAATATGCTCTTTTTCTAGAATATCTTCACCCATTCGTTCTAATTGAAGCCTTGTGAAATACCAAATATTTGCTTTTTTGCTCTGTTTTAGATACTCTTCTATAGACGAGAAAATTCTAACATTGTACCCTTTTTGCTTCATTTTACTTATATAGTGTTTTGGCATCTGTAATTCTTCCGGCGCTATCAAATCAACCTCCACATTTTTAAATATTTTTAAACCTTCCACTTTGGAATGGACCGTTCTTCCATGAAGAAGATCCCCAATAAGGGCTATATGAATATACTCGTTGCTGAAATCCATCTGTTCTAAAAATGTGAATTCATCTAAAATCTCTTGAGTAGGATGTTCATGTTTACCATCTCCAGCATTTATAAAAGAAGGATGTGGTAGGTTATGCCTTGAAGCAAATTCTGATACCTTTTCATCTAGTAGCTTACATGTACCTTCTAATTTAGATCTGATAATGAATATAGAATAATCTGAATAGCCTGTTAGCATATTGAAGGTATCTATATAACTTTCATTTTTATTAAACGAGGAATGTTCCGATTCGAAGATGTTGATTTTAGCGTTTTTGTGGAATTTAGAAGCGTTAACGAAGGATTCTTTGGTTCTGGTACTTGGTTCGAGGAATACTATATAAATACCTGTTTGATTCTTTATTTGAAACTCAGTAAGCTCTTCTTTGTTTGCCCATTTCGTTTTTAGCCTCTTTGTTTGGTTGTAAAGAAATAACTGCTCTTCAACCGTTAAATCATTCATAACCGTTAAACTTCTCCCTAAAAAATCATTTTTCATATGAATCCCTCCCAAAAAATTCTTTTAGCTATCTTTAGAAATTCTAAAGGGCCTCAATTTCTAATGAGTCTATATAAATTTACTTTTTGTATTATACCATTTTTTTGTGATATAAACAATATTGACAAATACAATATACGGTCGTATGATAAAGATATAGCACAACTAATAGAGTAATTCCCTCTCATGACAACAAAAGACGAATTACAAGAAATGAAATCTATTATACCAGATGATTTAAAATACTCAAATTGGATGTATAATGAATACAGATGGGAAGCGTTTGCTGCAGTATGCAAACTATATTTTTTTACAGTCTTGTGCAAAAAACTTTGATTTTGAACATGGGATCTTAAGGGGTTTACCCCTTAACGTCCGGGTGAAGGGGAGCTAAAGCAGATTGCATGTAACTTAGAATGATGGAGGTATTTTAAAAATTTTTGGATTCTAGAAGTATGGTTTAAAGTAGGTTCCAGAGTTTCTAAAAACACTAAATCAAATACAAAAATGGAGGTAAAATTATGAAACTCGTCAGATTTCAAAAAGATGGAAAAATAAGTTACGGCGTATTGGAAGAAAACATAATAAAAGTTATTAACGGAGATATCTTTGAGGATTTTACAGTTACCAATAATATCTATCCCCTCACTGAAGTTACATTAAAGGCTCCTTGTAATCCTAGCAAGATCGTTTGTGTCGGCTTAAACTATCGAGATCATGCGGAAGAAATGAAGGACAGAATTCCAGAAGAACCGGTTCTCTTCATAAAGCCATCCACGGCTGTGATTGGGCCAAAAGAGAGTATTATATACCCAAAAATGAGCAATCAAGTAGATTATGAGGCAGAACTTGCGGTTGTGATTAAAGACAAAATCAAAGACATTGAAGAAGACCAAGTAAAAGAACATATCCTAGGATATACTTGCTTTAACGATGTTACCGCTAGGGATTTGCAGAAGAAAGATGGACAGTGGACACGAGCAAAATCCTTTGATACTTTTGCGCCCTTTGGTCCCACAATTGTAACGGATATTGATCCAAGTAACCTAAATATCCAACTTTTACTCAATGACCAAATCAAGCAAAACTCAAATACTAACCAATTGATCTTTTCTGTGGAAAAACTCGTAAGTTTCATATCAAAAATAATGACCCTAAATCCGGGCGATGTAATTGCTACAGGCACACCTTCAGGTGTGGGACCGATGAATGTTGGAGATAAAGTGGCAGTTAAAATAGAAAAAATAGGTATACTAGAAAATTTTGTTAGAGACTCCACATCTATGCACTGATTATAGACACAGTGAACAGACGATCTCATTCATCTAAATATCCCAAATTTTTCAATCGTTTTTTGATAGCTTTTATTTCCTCTTCAGTTAGTGTTTCAATTTGGTTAGTGGATTTATTATCCTTTTTGGTTTGCTGGATTCCTTCAGAGGACACCAAATCTCTAAGCACAGACACAACAAACTCTGTAACACTGGAATAACCAGTGTTTTCTATTATGGATTTAAGTTTATCGTACAATGGCTTTGGTATTTTTAAGGTCACCTTATCAGACATAAAAACCACGCTCCAAATGTATTCTTTTAAATGTATTATATCATGTAGTTTTTGATTAAACAACGTTTTTTCTTTTTGAAAGATCTTAGTGTTATTATTTGTCTATAGCTTCTTTTAAAGGAGTGTCTTAATGAGCAAAAAAATCGTAATAATCGGATTAGACTGTGCTTCACCAAATTTGGTCTTTGATGAGTTTTTTGATGATTTACCTAATTTAAGAAAAATTATGAAAAATGGAGTGTATAATGAATTAGAGTCTACTATCCCTCCAATAACCGTCCCCGCCTGGATGAGCATGTTCACAGGTAAAGATCCTGGTGAACTTGGAATATATGGTTTCACAAATAGACGCACTTATGATTACCACTCTTTCTCATTGGTTTCTTCAAAAAGCGTGAAATATAAAAAATTATGGGATATTTTCACCGAAAAGGGCAAACAAAACATCGTGATTGGCGTACCTTTGACTTACCCTCCTTCTCCCTTGAAAGGACATATGATTACTGGATTTTTAACACCTTCTTTTGAATCTACTTATACTTATCCAAAACATTTAAAAAATGAATTGGCAGCCACTACAGGACATTTTATTTTTGATGTAAATGATTTTAGAACCGAAGATAAAGAAAGATTGTTAAAAGATATCTACGATATGACGAATAATCATTTTAAAATTGCGAATTATTTAGCAAAAAACAAACCGTGGGATTTATTTGTAATGGTTGAAATGGGAATAGACAGAATTCACCATGGATTTTGGGCTTTGCACGATAAAAATCATCCAAAACATGTAAATAGCAAATTTAATTCAGCTATTAGAGATTATTATATTCATTTAGACAACAAGATAGGAGAATTTTTGAATGGTATTCAAGGCGATTTCGACGTTATAATAGTATCCGATCACGGCATAAAACCCATGTACGGTGGCATAGCCATTAACGATTGGCTCATTAAGAAAGGGTATTTGGTTTTAAAGGAGTATCCAAAAAATCCCGTTTCTATAAATAAATTGATAAGAGAAAAAAAGATAGATTGGAGTAAAACCAAGGTGTGGGGAAATGGTGGCTACCATGGCAAGCTATTTTTTAACATAAAAGGCAGGGAGCCTTTGGGGGTGATTGGAAAAAATGAATTAGATGATTTCAAAACTAAACTGATAAAAGAGCTGAAAGATATCAAGAATGAAGATGGTAATGAGATGAATACCAAGGTCTACGAAGCTGAAAAAATTTATAATAAAGTAAAAAATATTCCTCCAGATTTGATTATTTACTTTGATGATCTATCTTGGAGATGTCAAGGTAGCCTTGGTAATAAAAGCATTTATACACACGACAACGACATCGGCCCCGACGATGCTAATCACGACAGATCCGGGATTTTTATAAGCAGCAACAAAATTCTAAAAATCAACAAAATTACCGATTTTTTTAATTCGATACTTTATAATTATCTGTCTGATTGAAATTAAAATACGATCATTCTAATGCTTAGAAAAGTAATAATACAACCAAGAGAAATCATCAACACTTTAGCAGGAATTTTCTTGGTTATCAAAGCAGCAATAGGAGCCGCTAAACTTCCCCCAATGATTAATCCAATAATAACGCTCCAATTGAATTGTGACAGCAAGGCTATGAATGCCATAACTTCAGAAATAGTGACAAAAAACTCAGCAGCGTTTACTGAACCTATAGTCTTTCTTGGATTCTTTCCATCAGAAACTAACGTTGTTGTGACGATAGGTCCCCATCCACCACCTCCAATGGCATCAAAAAAACCTCCTAAAAGACCTAAGACAGAGTAATGCCTCCTTCTCGTAATTTTCTCCTCTGAGTGTTTATGCATGCTGGTAACTTTGTACAATATTCTTATCCCCATAATCAATAAATAGATACCAATGAACGGTTTGATTTTGTTACCGTCAATATTTGTTAAGATATAAGCCCCTAAAACTCCTCCTATTACACCAGGTATTAAAAGTTTCTTGAAGAGGTTCTTATCAACGTTACCAAGTTTCAGATGAGAAAATCCTGATAAAAATGTTGTGAAAATCTCTGCAAAATGAACTGAAGCACTTGAGATAGCAGGGGGTACGCCAACAGATAACAATAAAGCATTTGAAATAGTACCATAAGCCATTCCCAAAGCCCCATCTAAAACTTGGGCAAGAAATCCCACTATTATAAAAAACCATAAAGTCTCCAACTCTATCCCTCCATCCCTTCCTTAATACTCCTTCTTGAGTATTATACTCCAATTAGAGTGTGGAGTCAAGTAAACTTTTGATTTTCTTTTGACTCACTAAAATTCTTGCGAAGCCTAAATTGATCTTCTGGGTGGGGATGGGACAAAGGAGGCGCTAAGCAAGTTTTAGAATTTTTAAAGACGATATAAATAATTTTCTAAAAATGATGTAAAATATATAATGAAAAGGTAATATTTGCAATAATTAATTTATTTTTTTTATATTACATATCCACACGGAAAAATATAATATGGAGGTGGTCATATGGTTAAGATAGCGGTGGTTGGAGCGGGTAATGGAGGTCAGGCATTAGCGGGATATTTAGCCATGAAAGGGTTCGATGTATCTCTCTTTAATAGATCAAAAAGAAGAATATCTCCCATCATAGATTCACATTCAATAAAAATAGAAGGTCAAGTAGTTGGTGAGTATCATATATCTTTTGCCACAACAAATATGGAAGAAGCAATAAAAGGAAGAAAGTTAATTATGGTAGTTGTTCCGGCCTTTGCGCATAAAGAGATAGCAAAGAGGATGGCCCCATATTTAGAAGATGGCCAAATAATAGTTTTAAATCCTGGTAGAACAGGTGGTGCACTAGAATTCAAAAATGTATTGAAAGAAGAGAACGTGAAAAAAGACGTTATACTAGCCGAAGCTCAAACTTTCATTTTTGCCTCAAGAATGTCCAATCCTGGAGTAGCTAAAGTGTTTAGAATAAAAAATGCCGTTCCTGTTTCTGCACTACCCGCCACCAGAAATGAAGAATTAGAAGAAGTACTGTGTAATGCAATACCAGAGTTTGAAATAGTTAAGAATGTAATTTACACAAGTTTTAACAATATTGGCGTTGTTTTTCACCCGGCAACATTAATACTGAATGCAGCAAGGGTTGAAACAATGGCAGGAAAGTTTGAATTCTACTTCGAAGGGATCTCCCCTTCTGTAGCAAAAGTTTTGGAAAATATAGATGAAGAAAGATGTAAGGTTATGGAGCTTTTTAATGCGGAACCTATGACAGCAAAGGATTGGCTAAACTATGCATACGATGTAAGAGGAAACTCTTTATACGAAGCTATTAGAAACAATGTTGGTTATAGAGGCATATATGCACCCCCAACGTTGGATAATAGGTATATTCTGGAAGATCTTCCAATGAGTCTTGTACCCATCTCATCTTTTGGAGAAGAATATGGTGTGAAAACACCTGTAATTGATTCTATCATAAATCTTGCTAATATAATGATGGAAAAAAATTTCTGGAAAGAAGGTAGAACCGTAAAAGATTTAGGTTTAGAAGGAATGAGCATAGAAGACATAATAAGACTTGTTGAGGAGGGAGAATCATGAAAAGGATTCTTGGTGCTTCTATGGGAAGTGACGTACATACAGCAGGAATATTAAACTTTTTGGAATTAGCTCGAAATGAAGGGTATGAGGTTATTTACTTAGGTGGAGCTGTCCCAATTGAGAAAATTATTAAAAAGGTAGAGGAAGAATCCCCAGATATTGTTTCAATAAGTTACCGTTTGGGAGCTGACGCCTTCGAAAATCTTATAAAAGAATTTATAGAAAAGGCAAAAAAATTAAAAAATTATGAAAAGATTGATTTTATCTTCGGAGGAACGATTGAAACCTCACAGGTTGCAAGAAAATACAACTTCTTTAAAAAAATCTTTGATGGTTCAGAGGAAGAAGAAGATGTCGTTTTATTTTTAAGAGGTCAAATAAAATATAAACAAGAGGAAAATTTCCCCTCTACCTTAGCCGAAAGGATTGAATTTAAATCCCCATATCCGCTAATTAGGCACCATATTGGACTTCAAACAATGGAAGAAACCATTGAGGAGATAAAAAAACTTGCAGAATCCGAACTTTTGGATATCATCTCTTTGGCACCCGATCAAAACTGCCAACAATACTTTTTCGAGCAAGAAAAGATGGACCCCAACCAGGACGGAGCAGGAGGAGCACCCATTAGAAATGAAAAAGACTTTGTTGCCATGTATGAGGCAAGTAGAAGAGGCAATTATCCTTTAGTAAGATGTTACTCTGGAACCAACCACATGGTCGAATTTTCGCAAGTTCTAAAAAGAACTGTCAACAACGCATGGGCAGCGATACCCATATTTTGGTATTCTGAAATTGATAGAAGGTCTGAAAGGAACTTATTAGATGCGATAAAAGAAAATATGGAAGGAATAAAGTGGAACGCAGAGAACGGTATCCCGGTAGAAATTAACGACGCTCACCAATGGGAACTAAGATACGCCCACGACATTTTAGCAGTCGCAACTACTTATTTAGCTGCTTATGTAGCTAAAAAACTTGGGGTAAGATGGTATGTTCAACAATATATGATGAACACTCCCCCAAAGTTATCTCCAAAGATGGATATAGCTAAGTCTTTAGCCAAATTAGAACTGGTGGAAACGCTAAAAGATGAAACCTTTACACCTTACAGGATGGTAAGAACTGGACTTCTTTCTTTTCCAGCCGACCCCAACAGCGCTATGGGACAACTTGTTTCTTCTATGTTTTATTCATCTTACTTGCAACCACATATAATCCACGTAGTAGCGTACTGTGAGGCGATGAAAAGGGCAACTTCAAAAGAAATAATAGAAAGTGTAAAAATGGTAAAAAGGGCGAACTCTTTGGCATCTCGAGGCTTACCTGATTTTGCCAGCGATCCTGAGATCAAAGAAAGGGTAAATTTATTGAAAGAAGAAGCTATGGTCATAATAGAAAAAATTAAAAGTATCTCCCCTCAAAAAGAGGATCCTTTGGCTGACCCAGAAACTCTCTATTTAGCGGTAAAAGAAGGAATTTTAGATGCAGTTGGGTTACAAGGCAACTCTGCTGCCAAAGGGGAAATAAAATCGGCTGTAATTAACGGAGCTTACGAAGCTGTGAAAGAGAACGGTGAAGTGCTGAGAGAAGCTGAAAGACTCTTTGGAAGACAGTAAATGGTACTTTATATCTTCACGCTAATCTCCTATCCAAGTTTATCTAAGAGAGGAGTGTAAAAAAATTAGCAGGAACATTAGGAGCTGACAAAAATGGATACTTTAGTTAAATGTATTGAAGATCTTCGTATGAAACTGAATAGGTACCGAAAGCATGGTCTTAAAGAATATCCAACGCGAACAATATTTATAGATCAATTACTCGAAGCTCTCGGGTGGGATATAAGAGATCCGGATGAAGTGGAACTTGAGTATTCCACTATTGATGGAAAGTCTGTTGACTATGCTGCCAAAATAAACCGCAGGCTTGTCTTATTCATTGAAGCGAAAGCCTTAAATGATCCACTTACAGATGTCAAAGCTATTACTCAGGTAGTTGGTTACGCTGCCAATGCGGGTGTGGAATGGTGTATCCTTACCAATGGTATTAACTATAAGGTTTACCATAGTACCGAAAAGACAGAGGCCCCGGAAAAACTACTTTTTGAAATTTCTCTTGATCCAAAAGAAACAGAAGGAATGTCGATTCAACAAGTTGCAGAACAATTTGCACGTTTCTCACGTGATTCAATGGCTAAAGGTGTGCTTGATGAGATTGGTGAACAAATCTTTACAACAGGAAAGATAAGAAAAGCTTTAGATAAACTCTTTATGGATCCTCCAAACACATTAATTAAGGTTATACGCTCAACCCTGGAGGACGACTCCATCAAACCAGCTCAAATCAAGAAAGCCCTCAAGACGCTTTGGTCCCAACCATCGGAAACAGAAATACCTTCAACTTATAGATATACTAAAAAGCCAGTTCCTTCATCAGAATCTAAAGTAAAAGAGTATAATGAAGAGCATCACTTAAATGGAAAACCGCAAGAAGTCGTAGAATTATTTAAGACACTTGATAAATTTTGTAGAGAACTTGATCCAAAAATAGTTCAAAGAGAAACCCTTAAACACTATATAAAATACAAACATGGTAATAACATTTTTTGTTGTGTTCGTATTCATAAAAGTGGACTTCGTGTTTTGTTAAAGTTGAATTATTCGGATTTAGAGAGTCCAGCTGAATATGTTCGTGATGTATCAAATATTGGGCACTTGGGAGTTGGAGATTTTGAGTTAACAATCGATAGTCTTCAAAGATTTCAAAATGCCAAAAGCCTAATACAAAAATCATTTGAAAGGAACAAATCAAAATGACTTGTAAAAGGTATTTAGTCTGTCCAATGAAAAAATATTATGATAAAGGGCAGAATATTTTCTTTATAGTGCAAGATGTGACTTAAAGTAAAAAATTAAAAACTGTTTACTGAGCAAAAGACTTTAGAACTGTTTTTCTTAAAAGATATGCAATCAGAAATATTAGAAACAGTGTCAGGACTATCATTGGGCCTGATGGAACGTTTAAGTAATAAGATAAAAAAATACCCAGAACAGATGAAAAAACACCGACTATTACAGATATTATCAGCATTTGGTTTATACTTTTTGCATAAAGCTTTGCTATAACACCAGGGGTTATAAGTAGAGAAGTTATCAGTATGATCCCTATTATTTTAACGGAAACAACTATTGTAACGGACGTGATCATTAAAAATACTAAATTTATTATGTTTGTAGGTACTCCAAATATTTTACTTAATCTTTGATTGAATGAGTAATATTTAAGTTCCTTGTTTAAGAAAATAACCATAGAAAGAATAAATAAGTCAAAAATTCCCAATAAAATCAAATCTTGTTGAGTTATCATTAATACGTCCCCAAATAGAAAACTGTCTATTTCAGGGACGTATCCTTTTTTGAATGAAAGTAAAATTACCCCTATAGCCATAGAAAGCGATAAGAGCATTCCTATCACACTATTTTCTTGTACCCCTTCTTTTTTACCCAGTTGGTTTATAGCTATTGCAAATATGATGGCGACTATTATAGACAATAAATTCATATTCAATCCAAAGAAAAGTGCGAAAGCTATGGCACCAAACGCCACATGGGCGGCTCCATTTCCAATAAACTCCATCTTTTTTAGGACTATGAAATTTGATAGCAACGCACTACCAAAACCTGAAAGAATAGCACCAATTAAGGCGTATCTCATAAAAGGATAACTTAGAATGTCAATCATCTTTATTGCTAACCACCTTCATCTTTTCATTGACGTGGATAAACAATTCAAAGTCTTTAGAGTACAAAGTTCGCAAATCATTGATATCAAGATCAGCAGTGTTTTTATGACAGTGCAATGTTTTGTTCATACACATAATTTTGTTTGTTTCTTTGAAAATCATGTTCAAATCGTGACTTATTAAAATTATACTCATGTTTCTATCATGCTTGAGATCTCTAAGAGTTCTATACAATATATTTTGTCCTTCTTTATCGATATTGGCTTCAGGTTCGTCCAGTATTAATATATCAGGATCGGAAACTAAAGCCCTTGCCATCATCAACCTTCTATACTCTCCTCCAGATAATTTCCCTACTAGCCTGTTGTATAAATGGTCAATTTGTAGAAGTTTGAGAGTTTCTCTAACTTTTTCATAATGTTCTTCTTTAAACCTCTTAAACGGACCAACTTCACTGTATAAACCCATTAAAGCAACTTCATATACCTTGATAGGGAAATCTCTTTCTTTTTCTTCCGATTGTGGAACATACCCAATTTTCCCGTTTATCTTTATTTCTCCTGTATAATCTTCGATTTCTCTGATTAGAGTTTTTATTAAGGTTGATTTACCAGCTCCGTTAGGTCCTATTATCCCTACAAAGTCTCCTCTGTATATATCAAAAGATATATTGATCAGTATATTGTTATTTTCAGCTGAATAATTCAAATCTTTAACGGATATTAATGGGTCAGTAGCCATAATTCACCACCCGGATGATTTCAAATAAGTTGTATACGTATAGAGATTCTAAATCGAAAACACCTTCTACACTTCCTAAAGGGTCCAAAACCCCTATACTTAAATTCAAGTTTTCAGCTACGACACTCACAGCCTTGTCGCTGAGCTGAGGTTCATTGAAAATAGCTTTTACGTTTTTCTCTTTAGCAACATTAGTTAATTCAACTAACTGCTTTGGAGTTGGTTCGACCCCAGGAGAGAGTTGAATTACACCAGCAATGTTTATATCGTACCTTCTTGCGAAATAATCGTAGGCGTTATGACGCGTAAATATTGAACCATCGATGACCTTCGCTTTTTCAACAAGGTAGTTATCAAGCAAAATCAATCTGTTTATATATCTTTCAGCGTTTTGGGCGTAGTAATCTTTATTCGCAGGATCTAATTCTCCAAAAACCTCTGCCAAGCCTGGAATGATGTAGGTATACATAATATATGGATCTAACCAAATGTGCGGGTTGTATGCAAACTCTCCATGGTCATGATCTTCGTCAGTCCCGTTCATACTTATAAGTTCTTCAACTGGGATGTAATCCGACACTTGAATTATTTTCACGCCCTGCTTTTCCAGATTCTTGGTTAGATTAGAGATAAAAATTTCTAAAGCTAAACCATTTGTAATTAAAACATCAGATTCGTACAAAGGCACTAGTTCTTTTGGTGTTGGCGAGTATGTGTGTGGGCTCTTTCCTGGAGGAACGACAAGGTTCACTTGACCTTTTTCTTGAATTATTTCTTTACTTACATAGTAATAGGGTAGTATCGACGTTGAAACGTTTATAGCGAATACTAAAAATGAAACTAATAAGACAATGGTTGTTAAGATTGTTTTCTTCATGCCTTCTCTCACCTACTTTTTTATATTTAGTAATACTTTGAACGATTTTTACTGATTGAGATGACCATATTGACCGTCTTCGGTAATCTTCTGACATTCTTTACATATTCCTTCAAAATAAAGCGTATGAGTCAAAACTTTGAAGCCTAATCTTTCTTTTATATACTTACTCATCTGCTCAGAATAACATAGATCAAACCTTTCAAACTTCTTACATTCTGTACAGTATATGAAATGAAAATGCCCTTTTCCCTTAAAAAAATATTTGATTTTGTCTGAAAAAACGATGGATTTAATGTCTCCATTTGATTCATAATTTTTCAAGTTTCTGTAAATCGTGGATTTATCGTAATCTTCGTTGAGCTTTTCATAAATTTGTTCGGCGTTGAGTGGATAATCATACTCTTCTAAAATACCTAAAATGTCTCTGCGAGCTTTTGTGTTTCTCATATAAAGTTCACCTCTTGGGATAAACATGAATGATGTTAAACTGTTAAAAGCATAAATGCAAACGATTTGTTTTTGCAATTAATTTGCACAAATATTATATAGTAAAAACTTTAAAATGTCAAGTTTTTTTATGGTATAATCTAAAAAACTAAACATGGTCTTTCACTTAAGTTCTATGACTACCTACGGTGAACCCCCTCTGTTTCTTATCGTGGAGGAGAGTGAAGTAGCATTATCTATAGTTTTAGAGCTTCTCTATGCAATAGGCCAGATCTCAGAAGGAGGAAAAGTATGGGTGCTATTTCTCAAATCATATCGGTTATATCTGGGTTTATCGGATTGATCTTTACCGTTTTTTTGGTGTTCAATATTTTAGAAAAATCTCCTGGAAATGAAAAAATGCAAAAACTTTCAAAAATAATTCAAGTTGGTGCTCGATCTTTTTTATTTTCTGAATATAGAATCCTTTTTGTTGTTATATTTTTATTCGCTGCTTTTTTGTGGCTTGTAAGCTCTTATAAAATGGCTTTGTCTTTTCTTTTAGGATCGGCATTTTCGGTTTTATCAGGTTTTCTAGGGATGTCAATAGCCACCAGAGCCAATGCCAGGACAACCAATGCAGCGATTAGCACCTTAAAAGATGCTTTGACTGTATCTTTTAATGGTGGCGCGGTTATGGGAATGATTGTTACCTCTTTAGGATTAATGGGATTGGGAGGTATATTCTTCCTTGGCAAAGGAAATACTGAATTAATGAGTGGCTATGCTATGGGTGCATCTTTTGTAGCGCTTTTTGCAAGAGTGGGAGGAGGAATTTTCACCAAAGCCGCTGACGTGGGGGCTGACCTGGTTGGTAAGGTTGAAGCAAATATTCCAGAAGATGATCCAAGAAACCCAGCGGTCATTGCTGACAATGTGGGAGATAATGTGGGGGATGTTGCAGGTATGGGCGCCGATCTGTACGAATCTTACGTAGGCTCGATCTTTTCTGCTTCAGTGTTAGGAAGCATCGCTTTTTCATTTAAGGGGGCACTTTTTCCGTTTTTTGTAGCTTCATCAGGTTTGATATTATCAATTTTTGGTATTATTTTTGTTAATTACTACATCAAAACGACAAAGGAAGTTGAACCCGAAAAGGCCCTTCACTTTGGTACATATCTGACATCATTTCTTCAAGCTATAGTTGTTTTTTTCTTATCGAAAATAGTTTTCGGGAATTTTTATTCAGGTTTAATTGTTATTATGGGTATGGTGGTTGGAATTCTTATAGGGAGCGTTACAGAATATTACACTGCAAAAAAACCCGTTACAGAGCTTGCTAAAAGTGCTCCTTCAGGCTCTGCTCCGCTGATTATCAATGGTCTTGCTCTAGGGATGGAATCAACGCTTTTACCAATTCTTTTAATAGGAACAGCTATTGTACTTTCATTCTACTTTTACGGCCTTTTTGGAATAGCTATCGCAGCTGTTGGAATGCTTTCGACACTGGGTATGAGTTTATCTATCGATGCATATGGCCCTATCGCCGATAATGCCGGCGGAATTGCGGAAATGGCTCATTTAGAACCTTACGTCCGAGAAAGAACGGACAAGTTGGATGCTGTAGGGAATACAACCGCGGCAATGGGGAAAGGTTTTGCAATAGGATCCGCTGCTTTAACAGCTTTGGCTTTGTTCGCCTCTTATTTGCAGTTAACAAATATTTCCATAGTTGATTTGAATGATGCGAATGTATTTACCGCCTTGTTAATCGGTGCTATGCTTCCATTTCTGTTTTCCTCTTTGGTAATGAAAGCAGTTGGTAACGCTGCAAATCTTATGGTTGAAGAAGTAAGAAGGCAATTTAAAGAAATTGTTGGATTAATGGAAGGAAAAGCTGATCCAGACTACGGTAAGTGTGTAAAGATAGCTACCGATGGTGCTTTGAAATATATGATACTTCCTTCTTTAATCGCTGTAATAGCTCCAATAATTATTTATCTGTTATTAGGCAAGCAAGCTGTTGCAGGAATGTTAGCAGGAACAACAGGCTCAGGCGTTATGTTAGCGATATTCATGGCCAACTCTGGAGGTGCCTGGGATAACGCTAAGAAGTTAATAGAAACAGGAAAATACGGGGGAAAAGGGTCTTTGGCACATAAGGCTTCTGTTGTAGGAGATACCGTGGGGGATCCTTTAAAAGATACAGCAGGACCTTCGATAAATATTTTAATAAAACTTATGTCTATAGTTTCTATAGTGATTATTCCTATTTTAATTAGAATTTTTGAGTGAAACTCTTTGTTAAAATTAAAATTTGGAGGTGTATATAATGAAAAGAGTCGCTGTTTTGAATGTTGGTGGAGACTGTCCAGGCTTAAATGCCGTAATCAGGGCACTCATCGTAAAAGGCGCCGAAGAGAATGTCGAAGTCGTTGGTGTCTACGACGGTTTTATGGGTCTTGTTGAAGATAAATTAACAATCCTTGCCAAAGAACATGTCTCAGGTAAATTGCCTGAAGGTGGAATAATTTTGGGCTCTTCAAAATATGATCCTACTGCTAATCCAGACGATTTGAAAAAGTTAAAAAATAACTTTGAAAGATATCAAATAACTAGTCTGATATTGTTAACAGGCCATACCGGAGCAAATATCGCCTTAAAATTGGCTAATGAAGGCATACCTTCGATAATAATACCCGCCACCGTTGATAACGACCTATACTGGACGGATCTTAGTGTTGGCTTTCTAACTGCATTACAGATCGTCACAGATGCATTAGATAAACTTCATTCCACTGCCAGTGCAGGTCATAGGGTAATAGTTGTGGAAACCGGAGGAGACGAAGCAGGATGGTTGGCCACAATTGGTGGAATGGCAGGTGGTGCAGATTATATAATAGTACCAGAGTTCGAATTAGACCCTAAAGATATGGTTGAAAATATTAAAAGAAGATATTCTGCAGGTAGAAGATTTTCCATAGTCGTAGTAGAAGAAAAAGTCAAACTCCCCGAAGAGGTTCAAAATATAATAGGTGATCCCAAAGTTCGTCAATACATGAAACCAGCAGAATTAGTCACAGAGTATATAAAATCTAATCTGCAAAATGTTGAATGTAGAACCGTTGATTTGGATTATTTACAAAGAGGAGGAACTCCTTCATCTTTTGATAGATACTTGGCTTTTAAATTCGGTGTAACTGCTATAGAGGCTGTTAAAAAAGGAAAATCTAACGTGGCTTTAGGTTTGGATGGTTTTGATGTTGTGGAAAAACCCTTTACGGAGGAAATTTTGAAGAATAAAGAGATAAGTAGAGAATTATACGAGATGGGTAGATTGTTTTTCTAAAAATATTTGGCGGTGCTTCTTGCACCGCTATATTTCTACTTCAATTGAAAAGGATATTTTGATCAATGGCGTTGTTTCTCCATACGGGCCGGGCCAACCTTCCACATCTGTTTTTCTTTCATCATCGTAGGGTGTTGCTAAGTTTATTTCACCTTTGAGGTAGTGTTCGAAGATAATTTTGTATCTGGTTGTTTCATTGGCGATATCCAATCCTATTAAGTAACCTTCCATATCGTTTCCGTAGTCAAAGCCTATTGGGATATCTTCTCCATTATATTTGGCGGTGTACTTTAAGTAAGGTGCCCATTGGTTGTACATCCAAGTGTAAACCTTATAATACTCTATCTTCGGAGATATGTAGTATTTCGAAGTTTTACCAACTAATCTTGTTCCTAATCCCCAAGCGAATGCGGTTGGTTTGTAACCTGTTGCTCCCCCTTCAGTTTCGGGTACTACAAAATCGTCCATTGCAAACTGCCCGTATATTTGCCATCCTTTGGTAGGAATGATAGAAGCATCTACTCCCAACATATTATTTGAGAATCCTTCACCAAGGTTGTTATGAGCTATACCAAAAGGGTTAGCATCAGAAAGGTCTGGATATTTCCCACCGATCAAATTTAGTTCGTTCAAAGAAAGTCTAACTCTATCGCAAAGATTAAATTCTAATCTGTGTATAAACAAGGTTTTTGAAGGATCAGAATACCCAAAATCTTCCAATCCAACTCTGTCGGAATTAGTATCAAAAGAGGTATCTTTTTGCCTTTCTAACTCATCTTCAGTTAAGTAAGGATCGAAAAAGTACATTCCTGATACAATTCTCATACTTCCTGCATCGTATCCACCCATGAACCCAGTAACATATGGCAATGAGTCAGATAGATATACCCCTCTTTCCAGATCTGACCAATTGGTTTCAAATATTCCACCAATCAACCACAGGGGATCAAAAGATTTGTAGAAGAAACCAGGGTAAGCTTCAAACTCATTGTTTGAATTTATTGGGTAAGGTGTTATGTTTGTAAAATCTTTTCCTGCGTATATTGAAGATAGTAGATAAACTTCGTTTGTCGTTATCTCAGAGAAGCCCTTCGTATTAAAAAAAATGAAGATAAGTACTAATATTTGAAGCGTTACTATTTTTCTAACTTTCTCCATATTTATCAAAGAACTCTTCTTCACTCATTATAGTAATTCCGTAACTTTGAGCTTTATCTAATTTAGAACCAGGGTTTTCTCCAACAACTAGGATATTCGTTTTCTTCGTTACGTTTTCAGAGAAGGTACCACCTTTAGATTCAACGTATTCAGCAAATTCTTGCCTTGTCATTTTAGAAAGTGCACCGGTTTGACATATAACTAAACCTTTTAAAGGCCCTTCTGATTTTTCTTCTTCTTTTTGGCCCGTGTTGACTCCCGCATCTTTTAGTTTTTTAACAATCTTTTTAACTTCTTCCTGTGAAAAAAACTTAAGAATTGCATTTGCTATATCTTCACCAATACCCTCTATTTTAACAAGTTCATCGAATTTTGCGTCTATTAAACTGTCTAAATTTTTAAAATGATTAGCAAGATCTTTCGCCGTTTTTAAACCAACATTTGGTATCCCAAGAGCGTTAATTAATCTGTACAATTCTCTATTTTTGGATTGTTCTATTTGGGTCAAGATGTTTTTTACTGTTTTGTCTCCTATACCTTCCCCTAAAGTTCTAATTTTTTGTTCGTTTAAATAATAAAGATCTGCTATATCTTTAACTAAGCCTGCTTCTACGATTCTTTTCAATATCTTTGGTCCAAGTCCTTGAATATTCATTGCGTTTCTTGAAACAAAATTTTCCAACGTTCTTAAAAGCTTTTCTGGACAAGAGGGATTCAAACATCTTATTGCCACTTCGGAAGATTTAATTTTTCCAACTTTTCCACCGCATACAGGGCATTTTTCAGGGGGTTGGATTATTTTTTCTTCCCCAGTTCTCTTTTCTTTAATAGGGCCTATAACTTGTGGTATTATCCCTCCAGCTTTTTCAATTAATACGTAATCGCCTTCCCTTATATCTCTTTCCTCTATATAGTCAAAGTTGTGCAAACTTGCCCTTTTTACCGTTGTTCCTTCGAGTTGTATAGGAACAAATTCCGCAACGGGGGTTATTATCCCTGTACTTCCAACTTGAAACTTTATAGCTTTTAACTTAGTCTCTTTTTGTTCGGCTTCAAATTTGAAGGCAATTGCCCATCGTGGGGATCTAGTGGTTTCTCCAAGGATTCTCTGTAATTCAAAACTGTTCACTTTGACTACTATTCCATCTACTTCGTATTCTAATTCCTTTCTGCTTCGATTCCATTCTTTCCAAAATTCTATGACTTGTTCAATATCTTCAACCTTTGTGTAATTAGGATTGATTCTGAAACCAACTTCTTTCAGAAAATTCATCGCTTCTTCTTGTGTCTGTAAATTGTAATTTTGAGGGGAAATAACGTAATACATAAAAGAGCTTAACTTCCTTTTTGCCACCTCTGTACTATCCAGAAGTTTTAAAGTGCCAGCTGTGGCATTTCTGGGATTAGCGAAAACAGGTAACCCTTTTTCTTCCCTTTCAGAATTTATTCTCACAAATTCTTTCTTTGGCATGTATATTTCCCCACGTACCTCAATGGTTAGATCTTTTCTCAATCTTAAGGGAATAGAGGGGATGGTTTTTACGTTTTGCGTGATATCTTCCCCTGTAGTTCCATCGCCTCTGGTTATAGCTTGAGTTAATAGTCCATCAGTGTACCTTAAAGCTACCGATACTCCATCTATCTTCAGTTCACAGAAGTACTCAACATGGTTTGAGTTCAAGTTCTTCAAAACCCTTTTGTGAAATTCTAAGATTTCTTCTTCGTTGTAGGTGTTATCTAAAGATAACATCGGTATCGAATGGTTGACTTTATTGAATCCCTCAACAACGATCCCCCCGATCCTTTGAGTAGGCGAATCAGGAGTTTTCAATTCGGGATATTTTTTTTCAAGCTCTACCAATTCTTTAAATAGCTTATCGTATTCCTGATCGGAAATAATAGGATCTGCCAATACGTAGTATCTGTAGTTATGTTCTTCTATCTCTGATTTTAAATTTTCATATCGTTCTTTTATATTTTTTGGTATGTACAAATTACAGTGCCCCCTTATTCTTCATCTATTACGACCGCAGTTGCTACGGCATACTCTCTTTCATGGGCTATAGATATGTGTATGGTTCCGTTGCCTCCAAACTTTTCGAATAGATATTTCACCGATTCTTCGGCTAAATAAGGTTCTCCACTTTGTTTGTTTAGCACGGTAATTTCCGAGAAAGGAATAAACCTTTTGAAACATTTAATTAATGATTCTTTCACTGCAAAACGACCGGCTGCATATTCTTTTCTTCTTTTTTGCCCTTTAAAAGTATCGTATACTTCTTTTTCTTTTTTAGAAAGAATTTTTTGGACGTTTTTTTCGTTGATTCTTTCGACTTTTACAATGTCAATTCCTATTCCTCTGATCATTAATTAACAACCTCACATTCGCTCCTGGTTCAATCTTTTGTAGAAAGCTTTCAACTTTTTCTTCGTTTAAGTAAATTTCATATGATTGTATTTCTTCAATGTTTATGGAAAGATGTGAAAATACATCGATTAATTGAACATCCTTTTTTACTTTTTTTATAGAATAATTCGCTCCATTAGCCACTTCTGCTTCTATATCCACAACTTTCCCGTCATAGGATACAATTATTTCTTCTTTGTTTAAATGAACCTCTTTCCCGTTTAAGAATACTTTCATCTTTTCGGGTTCAATACCCAAGAATTCTTTTATCTTAGGAAGCTTTATGGCTTTTGTTTTTAGAAGATCTCCATTTTTTATTTGATAATCTTTATCTAAGATTTCTTCGCCTTTCATGATGATCGTACCCACAGGGACTTCATATGGAAGGTTATTTATTGTGAAGAAAATTTTCTCGTTGTAATTTTTAAATACATCCTCTATTTTTGAAGGCGTTGTAAATATTTTATCTCCATCTTTGATCTCTTCTTCTAAGCTTTCTACTTTTTCACCATTTTTTATTACTACAGGATAAGTGGTTTTGGGTTCTCCATTTAAGTAAAATTCAATGGGTTGAATCACGTCTTTCAATTTCAAATTGACAGGTTCGCCGTTCTTGGGTTGTTCTATTTCAATATGGTCTCCTGGTTTGATGGGAGAATGTATATCTGCAGATACTCCGTTTATTGTTATTTTTGCCTTCTCACCCATATTTCCCTTTTTTATCTGTAATTTTCCGTTCAGTTCGAAAGCTATCGCTGGGGAGGGTAATCCAACCAATTTGTCTAGAGAATAACCTGATTGTAGTAACGCCTGTAAAACGTTCATGTCTTTGCCTATGATTAACATATTTACATTTCTTCCGTTTATTTTAACAGTATTGAATACACTACCCTGTTTTTTCAGTGCAACATTTACTATACCTAAAGGAGTTATGTATTCACTACCTTCCATTCTTTTTGATTCAAAAATGATATTCTCCAAATTTTTGGTAGTTTTTAAAGATACCCTTTCTTTGGGAAGTCCAAGTTTGCCGGCTAATTTTTCGGTGAAAGTTGGTACTTTTCCTCCACCACCTACTACCATCACAGCAACAGGAGGTTTCCCGTTTAAATTCAATATTTCTTTAGCTATTTTATCTGTTATGCTGCCTATAACAGGTGTGATAATTTCGATTACTTCTTCTTTTCTTATAACTTGAGGATTATCCAAAATATCGTTGTATGTAATTTCATCGCTTTGAGATAATTGTTTTTTAATCATTTCCGCGGTTTTAAAATCCACTAAAAGTTGTTGAGATATAGTATCTGTTATCTCGTCTCCAGCTAAAGGTACCATTCCATAGCCTGTTATTACCCCTTTATTTGATATGGATATATCGCTTGTTCCTGCTCCCACATCTACCATTGCAACATTCAGGTTTCTCAAGTCCTCAGGTACAACTAAACTTGTGGCAGCTATCGGTTCCAATGTAACATGGATTGGTTTTAATCCTACTTTATCCAACACAGACATCATTGCTTCTACAACATTTTTTGGTAGATAAGCTGCCAAAACTTTTACTTTTGCTTTGTCACCTCTTTGCCCTTCTAGATGTTTAATCCATTGATTATCAAGACTGTAGTAAAGTATGGAGTATCCTACACAGTACATTTCTTGTGAGTAGTTTAATTTTTCTGTAGATGCTTTAACGGCTTCAAGTTCCATTTTTTTGATTGTTTCATTGTCTAAGTAACCATAAGTTGAAATATCAATGCTGTAAGAACCTATTGAAGAGATTAGAAATCTACCAGCTATGGCGATGGCAACTTCGGAAAGATTTATGGAACTTTCTTCTTCCAGTTTTTTCTTTATTTTGGCTACCCCTTTTGCAACCTTGTTTACATCATGAATTTGTCCGTCAAGCATAGCTCTATTTTCGTGTTCAACTTCTGCAAAATGCTTGATGATTATATTTTCCGTTTCTTCATCATATTCTGCCAATGTCCCTACAAGGGTTCTTGTACCTATATCAAGTCCAAAGATCATTTCCATTCCCCCATTATTTAAACTTCTATTACTGTCGCCCCTGTTCCCCCTTCTTCACTTCGGGCGATTTTGAAATCTTTAATTAGAGATGATTTTCTTAGATAATCCCAAATTCCTATAGCTAGTTTCCCTGTTCCTTTTCCGTGTATTATTCTTCCTTCTTTTATCCCAGAACTTATTAAATCAGAAATAAATTTTTCTATTTCTGGTATAGCTTCATTTACTGAATAACCTCTAACATCTAATTCAGTGTTCATATTTTTCTTTTGATCTATTTTAACTTGAATTCTTTTTTCTTCATTTTTATCTTTATCAGAGTTAATTATAGGTTCAATTTCCGTTGGATTATAAGTTATCTCTATGGGAGAACCATCAATTTGAACGGTTATCTTTGAGTTTGTCACCCTTTTTACCGTCCCCTTAATATTATTAGAGGTTTTTACTTTCATTCCAACTTTTATCTTAGATCTTTCAATTTTTCGCCCTTTTTGTTTTTGAGATAACGTTTTTTTAATTTTTTCAAGTTGTGAGGCCATATTTTCGGATTCTTTTAATTTTTTGCTGATTTCTTGTAGATCGATTTGATCTTTGTATTGCTTGATTTCTTTTAATACGTTTTGAATTTGGCTTCTCATCTTTTTTATCTGTTCTTTAAGTTGATACAACTCGGGATCGAGACTTTCTATTTCTTTGTTCTTTAATTTTTGAAGTTTTTCTTCGTACTCTTTTTTCATTTTGCCGATCTCTTCTTCTTTGTTCCTAATCCTTTCTATACTTTCTTCGTATTCTTTGTGTATAGAAGCTAATCTACTGAGTACTTTTTCACTTTGTGAAAATTCCTCGCTGAGATTTCTTTTACTTTCTTCTATTATTTGAGGGTCAATCCCCAGTCTTTCGGCTATTTCAATTGCATGTGAAGCTCCCGGCACTCCTATCATTAGTTTGTATGTAGGTTTAAGTGTCTCAATATCAAATGACATAGAAGCAGCGAGTAATTTTTCTTCTTCCAGAGAGAATGTTTTAATTTCAGATAGATGTGAAGTGGCAAATATTATTGGTCCTTTCATCAATAGGTACTTCAAAATGGCTTTGCTTAAGGCAGCTCCTTCAATAGGATCGGTTCCAGTTCCTAACTCATCTATCAATACAAGGGATTTTTCATCGACGTTTTCAAGTATATTTTTTAAGTTCAGCAAATGTGCTGAAAAAGTGCTTAAATTTTGAGATATATCCTGTTGGTCCCCTATATCCGTGTAAATTTCTTCTATAAAAGGTATTTCAGCATTTAAAGCTAATACTGGTAAAGCGGAATGAGCCATAAAAAAGGCTAATCCAATTGATTTCAGAGAAACCGTTTTACCCCCAGTGTTAGGTCCCGTTATTATCATCCCGTTTCTATCAAGTTCAACATCTATGGGGACTATTTTTTCTTTTGGTATTAATGGGTGTTTTAGTTCTTTGAGAAGAATCTTTTTAGTAGTTTGGGGTAGAGTGAATACAGCATTCATATCTTTGGCGTATCTAGCTTTTGCTATATTGGCATCTATATATTCTATCAATTCTATGTTTTTTTCTATTTTAAATTTGTTTTTTTGAAGCTCAAAAGTCAAATTTGAGATTATTCTACTGATTTCGTTCTTTTCTTGTGAGAATAAATCCATCAGATTTTCATTCAGTTCTATAATGGTGTCTGGCTCTACAAACAAAGTAGCACCGGAATCGGATCTTCCTACGGTAATACCTTTTATAACATTTCTATTTTCACTTTTTAACGCTATACATAACCTTCCATTTCTTTCCAGGGGCTGGTCTAAAGAAAGGTATTTAATATACTTACTTTTTATCTTGTTGAATTCTACATTTAATTGATGTTTTACAGTGTTTATACCGTTTCTTATTCTTTTTAATTCTATCGAGGCGTTATCTTTAATTTCTCCTTCAGAAGTAAAAACTTTAAAGATCTGATCCTTTAAATCAAGTAGAGGTTTGTAATCTGATAACTTATCAGTTAGCAAATCATTTATACCGCTGTAATATTTATGAATGGCATAACCGTCTTCCAAAAACTCTCCAATCTTTCTGAATTCTTTACCTTCGATACTTTCCTTGTTGCTGATCTTTTCCATTATAGAAGGGATATAACTTAAACCATACAAATCTTTTAATTTACCTTTAATTGCCATATCAAAAAAAACACGAGAAATATTCACTTCTCGGTCTAATTCTGTTAGATCTTCGTACATTTTTACATTTTCTGAAAAATACTCTTTACCATAATCGGTATGACTATAGGATGCAACAAAATTTAATATTTTTTCGATCTCCAAATCCTTGTAGGTTTTTTCTAAAATTTAAAACTCACTCCCAACGAGATTGGTAGATAATTAACCGTTAGGTCGCCTTGGTAATACCTGGTCTCGTAACCAACAGACAGAGATAAATTGTTGTAGCTGATACCTCCATTAATAAGTATTTCCGTTTTAAAGGTTTTAAAATAATCTTCCGTGTGAACGCCTCCATAGGCGGATACCAAGAAATCTAAATTGCCAATTATACCGGTTGTATATTTCATATTCAACCCTAAAGAAATTCCAACATCTTCTATATTTTGTAAACTATCTAATAATTCGTAATTGTAAAAAAATCCTAAATAAGGGCCATAGGAGATTTCTTCACTATCTTGTGTTGGAACTAAAAAAGAAATCCTTCCGCCGGTGTAGTCTAAACTTTGTTGAATGCTTGTATCACCTGTTGAATTAAGCGTGTAAGAATAAGAAGGGGTCAATAATAACTCAAAAGCATATGTAACGCTAGTTATGATAAAGAATATGGAAAGTACTAAAAAAAGTTTATTTTTTATCATTTTTTACTCTCCCTTTTATTTTTAAGATGATTGTATTTTAACCTTAGAGACGATTTTTTCAAAGTTATCCCTTATAGTTTCTATAGAAAGGCCGCACTCTTCTAGTTGTTCTTCTCTCGTGGCATGAGAAACAAACTCGTCTTTCACACCAAATGAGTAAATTTTCTTAATTCTCAGTTTGAATATATCTTCGTTGAAACCACCTTTTAAACTACCCTCTTCATAAACAAAGATATATTCGGCTCTTTGTTCCAATATTTCCAAAAAATATTCATTTAAAGGTTTGACGCTTCGTACTCCGATTATATTAATATTATAATCTTTCAGAGCTTCATAAACATTTTGAGAGATAGTTCCAACAGCAAGAGCGTATATCCCTGAATCAGCCATTTTTAAATATTTCCATTCTCCATCTACTATTTGAAGGTTGTCGAGTATATCTTGTATTTCTATTTTTTCTCCATCTCTTGGAAATCTAATAAATCTAGGTTTTTTCAAACCATTTATTACAGAAGTATAAATCATATTAGCTAAATCTTGTGCGTTTAAAGGGGTCCAGATTTCTACATTTGGAATTAACCTTGTATATGAGATATCAAAAACTCCCTGGTGCGTGGGACCATCTTCTCCAACCAAACCCGCCCTATCTAACAAAAATAGAACCGGTGTCTTTTGTAAGGCAACATCATGAATAAGTGAATCAAATGCTCTTTGCATGAAAGTTGAGTAAATATCAACAACAGGCAAAACTCCACCTAAAGATAGAGCAGACGCAGTAGTAACTATACTTGGTTCCGTGATACCCATATCAATTACTTTGTCAGGACATATATCTTGAAGGATATTTAATCCAGTTCCATCGGCCATGGCTCCCGTAAAAGCTAAAAACTCATAATCTTTTAAGTGGGATAACGTATGTCCAACAATTTTACTGTAAGAGACTTTGTTCACTTCTTTTTTTGATACACCATGAAATTTAGTTGGAGATTTTTCAGTTTCTTCGAAACCTTTACCTTTGGTGGTAACAACATGCAGTATCACAGACTTCTCATCATAATCTTTAATAAATCCCAAAAACTCTTCCATTTTTTTGATATCATGTCCATCAACTGGTCCATAATATTTGATTCCTAACTCTTCAAATAGTGATGCTGGTGTATCGTATATAGAGTATTTTAAAGCGTTTCTGACTTTCTTTAAAACTGATTCTACATCCTTACCAACGGACGAATCTTCCAAAGAACTCTTTAAAATTTCTTTTGCTTGGGTATATTCTTTTTTTATTCTAAAGTTGTTCAACAATCGGGAAATTGCTCCTACATTTTTTGAAATAGCCATGTTGTTATCGTTTAGAACTATCTTCACCTTTGCATCTTGATAGTTCAACTGATTTAACGATTCAAGAGCCATTCCACAACCTAAGGCTCCATCTCCAATAACAGTAACTATATTCCTTTTCCTATTTTTTATTTTATCAGATAGCGCATAACCTACGGAAGCTGCTATAGAGGTCCCCGCATGCCCAGCTCCAAATCTATCTGCTGGTGATTCGTAGATATTTGTGTATCCACTTAATCCGCCTTTTTTCCGTATGGTCTTGAAATCTTTCCAACGACCTGTCAAAAGTTTATGCACGTAAGATTGATGACTGGTATCCCAAATAATAACATCTTCTAGTGGATCAAATATCCTGTACAATGCGATAGTTAATTCCACAACACCCAAATTTGAGGCAAGATGACCATTGTTATTGTATACAACGTTGAAAATATACTCTCGAATCTCATGGGCTATTTCTTCTAATTCCTTGTAGCCCATGTTCTTAAGTGCTTTATACAGAGGAGTATTTGGTGATGCCATACATTTTATATAGATTTTTAGTTACTCAAAATCTATACTTCCCCCCTTTCAATTTTTGTGACTCTACATAATCGATGCTTGAGAACGTGCAATCTTATCCATAATACCGTTAACAAAAGCAGCGGCTTTTTGTGTCGCATAAGTTTTGGTTAACTCCGTGGATTCATTTAATATTACTTTGACAGGTATCTCTTTTTTGTTTATTAGTTCGTAGATAAAAATCCTCATCACTGTTTTTTCGATGTTTCCTATCCTTTCTATTGACCAATCAACTGAATATTTTTTAATCAACTCATCATACTCATTTTTATCTTTATAAATATCTTCAATGTATTGTTTAGCCTCTAAATAATAACTTTCTTCTAATCGTACCCCTTCGTTTAATTTTTCAAAAGTGAATAATATATCTTCCAACTTCACATCCTTTACCGATAGTTGGAAAAGGCTTTCAAAAATTAACTTTCTCATCATCCTTTTTTTTGATATGTTTTCACTCATTCTTTTCCCTTTTCTCTTCATCCTCCTTTTCTTCACTTTCAGGGGTTTCTTCATTTTCCAAGGTCTCTTCTTCTATTTCTTCGTATTCTTCTAACTCTTCGGGTTTTACAAGATTTTCAATAGATATGTCAATGTTTGAGATATAGACCTCTGCAATTCTTTCAAGATCATCTTTAACAGCTTTTTGAATATTTTTAGAAAATTCAACGATGTTTTCACCGTATTTAGCGGGTACCTTTAACGAAACACTAACACTGGAATCATCATTAATTGTAATTTTTATACTCTTTTGCAAATCTTTTTGAATTTTCTCGTTATAGACCTTTTGTTCTTTCATATAATCTTCTACACTTTTGAAAACTAAATCTTTTAACACATTTTCTGAAATACTAATTTCTCCAAAATCATTTTCCTCGTTCAAAGACATTGTTTTTCCCTCCTTAGGATTAATATTTTACCTATTTTTAATTATATCATAAATTAAAACATTTTTAACTGATTTTCATGTGATTCATATTTTTTCTTATTAATATTTTTTATTCTCTTCAATCTATTTTCCAAGTCGACTCTATTTGACAATTGAGCCAATATTTCTTTTGATCTTTCAATTATTTCGACGGGAAATCCTGCCAATCTTGCTATTTCTATACCGTAACTGTTATCACTTATGCCATCTTCAATTTTGTGTAAAAATATAACACCATCCATAGTTTCTACAACCTTAATTCTCTTCGCAACTACTTCTTCATATATATGCGACATGTAAGTTAACTCCGTATAATGTGTAGCGAAGATTGTATTGCATCTTTTAACTTGAAATAAATATTCTGAGATTGCCCATGCAACAGAAATACCATCTAATGTACTCGTCCCTCTCCCTACTTCATCAAGGAGCACAAGGCTGTTATTCGTTGCTTTATTCAATATAGTTGAAACCTCTAACATCTCGACTAAAAAAGTTGATTTTCCGCTAACTATATCATCCCTTGCACCGATTCTCGTAAATATACCATCATAAATAGGGATTTCCGCCATTTCGGCAGAAACAAAGCAACCTATTTGTGCCATTATACTTATTAGCCCTATTTGCCTTATAAAAGTTGATTTTCCACTCATATTAGGACCTGTCAAAATTATATAAAACTTGTCTTCGTTTAAATATAAGTCGTTAGGAGTAAAGTCATCAACAAATCTTTCCACCACTGGATGTCTTGCGTTGATTATTTTGATTTCTTTGGAGTTTTGCACAAAAGTGGGCCTTTTGTAATTGTAAACTCTGCTAACCTCTGCAAAAGATCTAAAAACATCCAATTCAGCGATCTTATCGGAAAGTTTTTCTATTTTATCCACATATTGACTTAGATGAGTTAATACCTTATCGTAAATATCTTTTTCAATAACCTTTATTTTTTCTTCTGATATCGCTAAGCGCTGTTCAACCTCTTCCAATTCTTTTATTGTATACCTTTCCGTATTAACCAACGTTTGCTTTCTCACGTAATCATCAGGAACTTTAGAAGATTGTGTTTTTGAAACTTCTATATAGAAACCGTAAATCTTATTCCTTCCAACTTTCAAACTACTAATCTTAGTTTTTTCCTTCTCCCTCTTTTCAATACCTTTCAAAACGCTATCTAAGTTATTAAATATGTTTCTGTATTCATCTAACTCTTCTGAAACACCTTCTTTAATTACTTTTCCGTTTCCTGGAGCAATAGCAGGTTCTTCGATGATGGTATTTTCAATAAACTCTTTAACTTCTTTAAGGACATCTATACCATCAAAAAAATTGGTCAATCCTGGATTCGAAGTTAAAGATTCGATTATATAGGGAATCACTTCCAAAGAATCTTTTAACGCAATAAGATCTTTTGGAGTTGCCTTCATCAAAGAAATCCTAGATGAGATCCTTTCGAGATCTTTTACAGATGACAAATATTCTTTTAGTTCTTCTAACAAAAGAGGATCTTCAACTAAGTACTGGACTTTGTTTAGCCTTTCTTCTATTTTTTCTTTATCGGTGAGAGGAGTAAGGATGAACTCTCTTAATTTTCTATTCCCCATACTGGTTTTTGTGAATTTTAGAATGTCGTAAAGAGTTTTTCCTTTGTTTGAATTTGTAGGAAGAATGCCAAGATTTTCTATAGTGTTGGAATCTAAAAACATGTAGTTTTTTGTTTTAAAACGCTTTGGAAGTTTCATGTGTTTGATTTTTGAAAATTGTGTGACTTCTAAGTACTTTAAAACAGCATCGGCTACTTTTAATTCTTCATCATCGTAATCCAAATGATCAAGACTTAAAACTTCGTACGTTTCTTTCAAATGGTCTTTAAAATTGTTTGAAAAATACCATTCATCCAAGATTTCTACATAAACCTGATTGGCTAAATTTTTTATCTTTTTTGATAGGTGTTCAAGCTCCTTGGATAGCAAAATCTGTACCAAACCAAAAGAAGAGATGAAGTCTAATAGTTCGCTTTCTTTGAAATCAAATGAGTCTAAATAAAAGTCACCCGTTGAAAAATCAAAAATGGCTATTTTAAACAAATTCCCATTGTTGGTGATCAAGGCTGTAAATCTGTTTGTTTCTTCCAACATACCTTCGTCTATGATGGTACCGGGTGTCAGTATTCTGGTTACTTTTCTATCTACTATACCTTTTGAGCTTTGAGGATCTTCCATTTGTTCACATATAGCTACTTTATACCCCGCATCTAATAGCCTTTTTAAATAGTTATTTAAAGCATGGTAAGGAATGCCTGCCATAGGGTGACCATTTCTTTTCGTTAGCACAATTTGCAATATTTCACTGACTTTTTTGGCATCTTCAAAAAAAGTTTCATAAAAATCTCCGAGTCTAAAAAGTAAAATAGAATCTTTATATTCTTCTTTTATCTTTAGATATTGCTTTATCATCGGAGTTAAATTACTCATAACTGATCCTCCCCGCATTCTTTGGGGCCCTGTAACCCTTTTAAAATCGAAATCTTTTTTTTGAAAATTAGTTTATTCCAAATGTATCTACTCTCAAACAAAAGAAGGGCGCTTCGTTTCTGGCGCCTTCTTTAATTTGAATTGTTAATAAAATTTGGTTGAAATCCTTTAGTCTGGACTTGATTATTTTTTGTCGATTTCTTTAGTGGCTTCACTCTTTGTTGTTATTACTTTATCTATGAGACCATAGTTTAAAGCTTCTTGTGCATTCATAAAAAAGTCTCTATCGGTATCTTTTTCTATCTTTTCTAAGGGTTGTCCAGTATGTTTGCTAAGTATGTTGTTTTGGTCATCTTTTAATCTTAAAATCTCTCTAGCGTGTATTTGTATATCAACGGCTGTTCCTTCGGCACCACCCCAAGGTTGGTGTATCATAATTCTTGAGTAAGGCAAAGAATACCTTTTACCTTTTGCACCAGCCGCTAATAGTAACGCTCCCATAGAGGCAGCCTGACCTATACATATAGTTGAAATATCAGGTTTAACGTACTGCATTGTGTCGTATATTCCTAATCCTGCCGTTACAGAACCGCCAGGAGAGTTTATGTATAAAAATATGTCTTTGTCTGGATCTTGAGATTCCAGGAAGAGTAACTGGGCAATTATTACATTAGCTACATCATCATTTATTGGTGTTCCTAAAAAAACTATTCTATCTTTCAACAATCTAGAATAGATGTCATAAGCCCTTTCGTATCTTCCTTCCGTTTCTATAACTACTGGCATAGGTATAGCCATAATTTATCGCCTTCCTTTCTTAATCTTTTCTACAATTTTTTTTGATTCAAGCGCAGTTAACACTATTTGGCCACTATCCATATAAATAATAGATTTGACCGCCTTGCCATATGAAGCATCAATCAAACTAACAGTGGCATTTAAAGGAGGTGGAGAATTTTCTAACTCAGTTTCATTTTCAAATTGAGTTAATACATCAATTCCTTGGTAAATCTTTTTTATTTTACCAAACTGAACGAATGAATCAGGGACAACAGAATGGATTCTCTCCGTAGGCACAAAAACACCTTTTCCAACCGCTATAAACATTATTATCCATCTTCCTCTTTAAAATGTTTGTCATCACTTAGATTATACACAACAAATATTATTTTTTGTTTAAATTATCATTAATCAATGCTAGTTGAATCACTTAATTGGTTTTTTATCTTCTCGTATCTTTCATCAATTTGTGCTTTTTCTTCCTTTAAATTGACTAATTTTTCTCTTGCATAGGTAAGTATATCCAATGCTTTTTTATAAATTTCAAGGGCATTTTCAACATCCAATTCGTCTTGCTTTTCATTTTGAAAGTAATCGTTGATACGTTCCAAGAGTTTTAATTGTTCTTTGAAGCTCATCTTTTTAATTTCTTCTTGACTCAGTTTAATTATTTCTTCCATCTTTATCCTCCTCTTTCAATGGTTAAAGGGGGACGTTAAGGGGCTTATCCCCTTAAGAACCCCAAAATCAAAATTTATTTTAAAAGAGCTATTTTGCACAACGCTGCAAAAATTATCACCATTTTTTGATATTCTCGATATTCGAATCAGCTTCTCCGTCTTTAAATATTAATTTAACCTCATCTTTCCTCTGTAGTTTTTCCACACTATCTATGATTTCTTCACCTTTTTTTACCAAAACACCGTTATTTAAAAACGCAGCAAAAGGACTCGACTTAGTAAGTTCTTGAAAAGTACTAAATAAAATTCTTTCTGATATTTCGAACTTACTTTTCAACTCAGATACAATTTCATTCGTTGTACTTATTATGTTCTGGTTGTAAGTTTTGATGCTATATTCTATGAACCTTTGAATATAGTCCAACTTGTTGAGAGATATTGATTTTTCACTACTTTCAATCATTTGGTTAACTTTTCTAGTAATATTAAGATGATCCTCATCCAAAGTTCTGAACAAATTAATTAATTCCCTACTAAGGTAATATTTAAAGTTGTTAATTGTATTGAAAGAGAGTAAGTTCTCCATCTGATAATAAACATTGGTAAAAGAATAGGTTATATTTTTTTCTAAGGTTTCTAGATTATCTGTAAAATAGTTAATTTGATTGACTATATCTCTTGATACTTCCGTAGGTGTTGAATAGTTTTTCCAACTAACAAAATCAGGTATTGTAGAATCTTGTTCATGCCCTATCCCTGTAAGAACAGGAATCTTTCGGTTAAACTTTGCTATAAGAGAACCAAGCTCAAAATCATCAAAATACATCAGGTCGCTTTTTGAACCACCTCCCCTGATTATAACAACTACATCATAATAGATTCCAGACTTTAAAATAGCAAACAGGGCTTTTTTGATCCCAGGTACCGTTTCTGCACCCTGCATGGGAGCCGGGTATAAGTGTACAATAGGAATAAACCTAGAATGATTAATATTTTTTTGAAAATCCCCAAAACCAGCAGCGGTTGGTGAAGTAATAACGGCTATCTTTTTTATTGGATCAAGTTCTATTAGTTCATGTTCCACTTTTCTTAGAAGATTGCTCTTTTCCAACTTTTCCAATATTTCTTTTTTCTTCTTTTCTATTTCAGAAGCGCCTAAAGGTATTATTGATGAACCAGATACTACATACTTAGCTTCTCTTTTCCAAAAGTTAACAATGCCCTGAAACTTCCACCTTTTATTGAGAAGTTCTCTTTCGTTATCAACACTACAATGTTCAAATACATATGGAACATTAGATTGACTGAAAATTATAGTTATAGAATAATTTGAACTTCTCACTCTTTGAGAAAGTTCAATGTAGAGGTCCCCTCTTTTACTGTATTTTGCATGAGTAACATCACCTATAACCTCGATCTCTTGCCTGTAAAGAGGAGAACTGGTGAATATACTGTTCAAATATTCTATCAACTCTTGTATGCTTTCAAACTTAAATTCTTCTTGTTGGGAAAATAACAACGGTTAGCTCTCCTTTCACTTGATCTTTGGATTCAAAAAATTTTATCCCTTCAGAAATTTTCCCTTTAAAAAATTCTTGGTAGAGCTTCGTCATCTCTCGTGCAACGAATACTTCTATCTCTCCAAAATTATCCAAAATTTCTTGTAAGGTCTTTATTATTCTATTTGGAGATTCAAAAAAAACTATTGGATATTCGAAACCTTTTATCTCTCTCAAAAGTCTTCTCAATTTTTTACCTCGAGGTAAAAAGCCTAAGAATAAAAACTTGGAAGCCGGGAATCCACTTACAGCTAAAGCAGAAGTCAATGCAGAAGGGCCTGGGACCACGTCTATTTTAATACTATTTTCCCAACACCTTTGTACCAAGTTAAAGCCGGGGTCGGCCAAAACAGGCATCCCCGCATCTGACACTAAGGCGGTTATATTATGACTTTCGATCAAAGATAATACAGTGTCCATAGTCTTTTCTGAGTTTGCCTCATTGAAAGTAAATAACTCTTTTTTGCCAAGTTCAAAATGGTTTATCAATTTCAAGGTGACCCTTTTATCCTCGGTGAGTATTAGATCAGCTTCTTCCAAAGTTTTTAAGGCTCTTAAAGAAATATCTTCAAAATTACCTATGGGTGTGCCAACTAGAATTAATTTTCCCATTTTGATTTTTCACATCCTAACAATTTTGTTTAAATCGCATTCATGTTCCCCTGCAAAGTCAGAATTGTTGTATCCATCTAAATAAGTTAAGTCTTCCAATTTCCAGAAAATGTCGCCTAAAAAATCCATCAAGAACTTCGTTAAATCAACATTCTTTTCCTTTTCTTCTATTTCTAGAAGATACATAATCTTCGAAAATTCCTTTTTGTATCTTATACAATTATCAGGGTTCAACAACTCGTCTACTACTATTTCCGGGTCTTTATTTAAAAGATATCTTTTTTTCATTACCATCCTTTGACTTTTTAAATTATCAAAGTAGATTTCTTTTTCGTTTAGAAAATCTTCTTCCTCTTCTCTTAATCCCTTTGTTATTTCCTTTTTAAAATTTGAAGTCCACACTTTTTGGCCATTTTTAATCTCTAACCTCGTTCTCAAACCATTTTTATCGTACCATTGAAGTATAAGCGATTCATCAAAGGCCAGTGAGGCTAACTTATTAAATATATATTTATCGGGTATTCTATACTTTCTCTCATTCTCATATTTCAATGTAATCTCCTCTTTGTTTCAATCTGTATAATTATATATGTAATTGTACCATAATAACCTTATTTTCTTTTAAAAAACAGATTAGATCATAATAAATATCCGTGAAAATATTGGTTAGTTCATAAAAAAGAGAAATTTCATAAATATTTTACTTTTATGAAAATAAGAAACTTGACAAAACCAAAATAACTCATTATAATTGACACGAATTTTATCAATGACCAACGTTCGGAAAATGATAAATAATGGCTAAGGAGGTAAACAAATATGACAAAGGATGAGTTGTTCGAAAAAGTAAAAGAAATAATCGTAGATACGTTGAGTGTCGACGAGGAAGAAGTTACATTGGATGCCTCATTTACCGATGATTTAGACGCGGATTCTTTAGAGCTAGTGGATTTAACTATGGCTTTTGAGTCTGAACTCGGAGTAACGATAGAGGACGAAGAGTTAGAAAAAATCAAAACCGTTGAAAATGCGGTTAATTTATTATCTGAAAAATTGAACATCGACGATGAGGATTGAATTAATCACAAAATGAGGGGAGCATTCGCTCCCCCTTGTTTTTTAAAATATGGTAATTTTTTCTTAAAAAAGAGGTGAAATAAAATAATGGCTGAAAAATACATTATAGTAACGGGAGGAGTACTCAGCGGTATAGGTAAAGGAGTTGTTTCTGCTTCAATAGGAAGGCTTTTAAAAGAGCTGGGATTAACCGTCAATTCATTGAAAATAGATCCTTATCTGAATGTAGATGCTGGAACTATGAACCCCAACCAACATGGAGAAGTTTTTGTAACAGAAGATGGCTACGAAGCGGATCTTGATTTGGGCCATTATGAGAGATTTTTAGGGATAGAGATGAAGAGTTTCAACAATATGACAGCAGGTCAAGTGTATAAATATGTTATCGAGAAAGAAAGAGAAGGAAGGTATTTAGGAGCTACCGTTCAGATGGTTCCTCACGTTACTGAAAGGGTAAAAGAAAGGATCGAAGAGATAGACACAGAAGTCTTGCTCATTGAAATAGGGGGCACTGTTGGCGATATTGAAGGTGAAATATTTTTAGAGGCTGTAAGAGAGCTGTCTTTCGAGAAAGGTCGAAAAAATTTTATGTTCATACACGTAACTTTTGTCCCTTATTTACATGTTACCAACGAGTTTAAAACTAAGCCAACTCAGCAATCCGTTCAACTTTTAAGAAGAATAGGAATCCAACCAGATATGCTTTTGGTAAGAACGGAAAAAGAGATAGACCTTTCCAGCCTTGAAAAAGTAGCTTTGTTCGGAGGCGTTCCTTTAGACTATGTTGTAAACCTTCCGGATTTAGCAAACGTTTATGAAGTTCCTCAAATTCTTTATGAAAAGAATATTCATACGCTTATTTCTAGTAAATTGAATTTGGAAATATCAAAAGAAGTTGAAGAATTGAGCTGGAAATGTCCTAAAACATTTAAAAACTTAAAAATTGCTATGATTTGCAAGTATTTAGGTACCGATGATGCCTACAAGAGTATAATGGAAAGTGTTTTTTTAAGTGGTGCAAAAAGGCCTGATCTAATCAACTCTGAAGAGCTAGAAGAAATGAGCGAAGAGGAAATCAAAATACTTTTAAGTAAATATGAAGGTATAATTATCCCAGGCGGCTTTGGATCAAGAGGAATCGAAGGAAAGATAAAGGCTATAAAATATTCCCGGGAAAATAATGTTCCTCTTCTTGGGATTTGCCTTGGTATGCAACTAATGGTGATAGAGTTCGCTAGAAATGTTTTCGGATACAAAGAAGCTAATTCAACTGAGTTTGATGAAAATACTCCTTATCCTGTTATTGATTTGATGGAAGAACAAAAAAAAATGCTTAATTTAGGCGGCACAATGAGACTAGGAGCTCAAAATATTGAAATACTTCCCGACACGAAACTTCACAAGATCTATGAAGGGAAAAATTCTATCTTTGAAAGGCACCGACACCGTTATGAAGTTAATTACAAAGATTTCGAGAATATGTTTGAAAAAGGGAAAAATGTTCCTAATAAACTTTCCATATCCGCCGTTACAGATTTCGTTGAAGCTATTGAACTGAGTTCTCATCCTTTTTATATCGGTATTCAATACCATCCGGAATTTAAGACAAAAGTTGGAGATCCGCATCCTATCTTCAAAGCATTTATTGAAGCGATTGAAAAAAACAAATAAATGAAAAGGAGGAAAACAAATGACTTTTTATGAATTGTATTTACGCTCTTTTTATGATTCAAATGGCGACGGTCTTGGAGATTTACAGGGTTTAAAACAAAAATTGGATTACCTGTGTGATTTGGGAATAGATCATGTCTGGCTGCTACCAATTATGAAATCTCCAGCCTTTCACGGTTATACAGTCTCTAATTTTTTCGAGGTTAATCCTGTTTATGGGGATCTAAAAGATTTAAGAGAGGCATTAGAAGAGGGACACAAGAAAGGTATAAAATTCATCCTTGATCTTCCTATTAATCACGTGGCAGTTACATCAGAATGGTTTCAACGCGCACTTAAGGGAGAAGAGCCATACAAAAATTGGTTTATTTGGGCCAACGAGAAGGCTGATTTAGAAGAAAAAAGACATTGGGACGAAAGTAAAATCTGGCAAAAGATAGGTGATAGATATTTTTATGGCATTTTTGGTCCTGCCTCACCTGACCTTAATTTTGAAAGCAAAGAATTATGGGAAGAGATAAAAAGAATTTTTAAATTCTGGTTAGACAATGGTTTTGATGGCTTCAGACTGGATGCCGCAAAACACATTTTTGATTTTGACCTTGAAAAGATGAGGTTCCATTACCAACATGAAAAAAATATCGAATTCTGGAAAGAGATGGTTAGCTATATAAAATCGATAAAAAAAGATGCCTTAGTTATAAGTGAGGTATGGGATGCACCGGAAATTGTAAGAAAGTACGAAGGAATATTCGATATAGGTTTCAACTTCCCACTTGCAGAGGATTTAAAGATGACCTTAAAAAATGAATCACCTCAAGATCTAGTAGAAACATTGAAAAAATGTATGACAGAGTATTTACCAAATGGTAAGGTCCTATCTATGTCAGGTAATTTCTTAACTAATCACGACATGACAAGGATTCTGTCTGACTTAAAAGATGAAAAGAAAGTGAAGTTGGGCTTTTCAATTCTTTACACACTTCCTGGCATTCCCTTTATCTATTATGGTGAGGAAACAGGAATGAAAGGTATTCCGCAAGATGTTAATTTTACAGAAGACAGTCAAGAACCATTTCACTGGTATGAAAATGGTTTTGGGCCTGGTCAAACAGAATGGAAAGGCTTTAAATTCAACCCTCCATATTCAGGTGAATCTGTCGAAGAACAGATAAACCAAAAAAATTCCATTTTAAACACCATAAAAGATTTGATTCGATTTAGAAAGTCTAACCCCTGGATCGATGATGCACGAATTGAGATTTTGAATTTTGACCAAAATATGGTAAAATTAAGGTGTTATAGTCAATTAAATGAATTTATAGCTTATTATAACCTAAAATCTTCCAAATGCTCCGTTTTGCTTGAAAATGGAGATGAATTACTGTCTATTGGAAACAATAAAGCAGTACCAGGTTATGTTGAACTTTCACCTTACGGTGTTTATTTAATCAAAAAAAGTTGAAGGGATCGTGGGGGTCCATTAGAGAGGTGATACAAAAATGCACAAAAAACGATACACTACTATTATAATGCTCTTAACGTTTTCGTTGGCAGCGTTCTCTTTATCCCCCTATGTAAATGTTAACAGTCAAGAAAATGCCAAAGAAGATATAACGATTAAAACCGTTTTATTCGATTTTATTTCATCACAATACAAAGTAGCAGTTGGGAAGGAGATGTCGCAAGATAGGTTGCACTTGCTTGTTTCTTCCATTATGGAGGCCTCAAAATTCTTTGAAATATCTCCGCTGATGATTGCGGCAATAATTGACACAGAAACAAATTTCAAAAATATTATTGGCAGTTACGGAGAAGTAGGTTACATGCAACTCAGACCATCAACCGCACAGTTTGTTGTGAACAAATATTCTGAACTTTTTGAAAGCTTGAACTATACTGAAACAAGTTTAGATTGGATCGAAGATAGGCTTTTAGTAGATCCAAGGTACAACATACTAGTTGGTACAGCCTATTTGAAGTATTTGATGGAAACTCACGGCGATCCTTACAAAGCCATAGGTTGGTACAATGGCGGTGGGAATATTTATTACGCAAATAAAGTAGTCTATAAAATAAACAGAATTGCCATTAGATATCCCATCATTTAAGAATACTATTTGTTTTTTGTTGAGAAAAGTTTATTTGATTGACATTGCCGCAAAAATATGATAAAATTTTGTTAGTTAATTTGAAAATTTATTATAAACGGGGTAAATATAATGTCTAATCTTAAAACAAACATCAATTCAAAAACATTGTTTAATTTAAATATTCATCATCATACATGGCGTGACCGAGTTAACACATGCCATGTATGTTGTTATTTGTAAATCACTGCATACAAGGCTAAGCGTAATAACCGGTCACGATTTCTCGTGACCGGTTTTTTATCTTTTAAAATATAAAAGAAAGGGGTTTAAAATGAAAAAAGATATCTTTGCAGAATCTCAGAAATTATCAAATATTGTAAGCAAAATCAGAACTGTCCTAGTTAAACACGATTTTTATGAGCTGTTTCCTCCTTCTATAACAAAGTATTCCGAAAATTTAATAAAGGGACTAAAATTTGCAGATGGAAGAAATTTTTACCTTTTGAAACCCGATGTGACTTCTTGGCTGATCGACATGGATAAAGTAGAAGAAAAAGAAAAAATCTTTTACATTTCGGAAGTTTTAGATGAAAATTTATCCAATGTTTGGCAGTTCGGATTTGAAATATTAAATGGGAAAGAAATTCAAATCGAAGAAGAGATTCTGCGTTTAACCATCGAAATTCTATCACTGTTGGATATAAAAAATTTCTTTATAGACGTAAGCTCAATAAGGAGTTGGGAGAGAATTTTAAAAGGAGTTCCACAATACAGAGATAAAATTTTAAGGGCTGTTGAGCTGAGAAATTTCGAGATTATTGAAAATCTCCCGTTGGATGAGGAGGTAAAAGTATCCATAGCAACTCTTTTCAATTACAGAGGAAAAGAAACAAACATTCCAAAATTAAACACAATAATTAAAAACCTTAACGACCCCAGAATATACATAGACCTTGGAACAATTAAATACATGAATTACTATGAGGATGTTGTATTTGAAATCTATTCACCGGATAATGGTTACCTTTTAGGCAACGGTGGTCAATACAGGATAAACGGCAAATATTCGTGTGGAATGGCTTTAAATTTGGATATTATAGGAGAGATGATGAGATGACAACTATATCAACAGCATTGCCATCAGGAAGATTACTGGAAGACAGCAAAGACTTTTTAAAAAAGATAGGTATTAATGTTAAAGAACCTGCCCACAGAGAACTTATATCTTATGAAAATGGTTATACCTTTTATTTTCCCAGAGCTTTTGATGTACCTGTATACGTAGAAAATGGGGTAGATATTGGGATATGCGGAAGTGACGTTGCCCTTGAAAGGAGCAACGAAGTTTATATACCATTAGAATTACCTTTTGGTAAATGTAGAATGAGTATCATTTTACCCGAAAACAGAGAAATATCTTTTCAAAAGATGGAAGGCTACAGAATAGCAACCAAATACCCTGAAATTACAAAAAATTTCTTTTCTGAAAAGGGTTTAAAAGTGAAAATACTTAAATTAAATGGAGCGGTAGAATTGGCAGCAAAAACCGGTATAGCGGATGCAATAGTAGATATTGTTGATACGGGAAACACGATACAAGCAAACAATTTAAAAGAAGCATACAAGATAATGGATATCTCTGCGGTACTTTTGGTAAACAGGATAACCCAAAAGACTAAGTTCGATTTTATAAACGATTTAATAAATAAAGCAAAGAAATATAAAAACGAGGAAAATATGAATTAAAACAAATTTCAAAGTTTCTAAAGACAGCATAAAAAAATCGAAGGAGGGAAACATAATGGAATTACAGAACTACGTTTCACAGATATTGGAGGACATAAAAAACAACGGAATGCCTGCAGTAAAAAAGTATTCAAAACAATTCGATAATTATAATGGTGATTTAGAATTAAAAGTTGAAGAATGGAATATCGACGAAGAAATCCCCGCGCAAGATAAAGAAATTATAGAAAAAACGATTCAAAGATTGGAGAATTACCATCTAAAACAAAAAACAGAGGATATTTTTTATTCCAATGAATACAACTCAACTTATGGACTGATTAATAGACCAATAAACAGGATAGGTATCTATGTTCCAGGTGGTAAACCTCTACCTTCGAGTTTGTTGATGGTCGCTATTCCAGCCAAAATTGCAGGTGTAAAAGAAATGTTGATCACTTCCTCTCCAAAAGACGGGGTAATAAACCCTTACATCATCTATATAGCAAAAAAGTTGGGGATAAAAGAAGTTTACAAAATTGGTGGAATTCAAGCTATTGCTGCTATGACATACGGCATCGGTATGAAGAAAGCAGATAAAATATTTGGTCCTGGAAACCAATACGTGAATGAAGCAAAAAGACAGGTGTTTGGAGAAGTTGGAATAGACAGCTTGGCAGGACCATCAGAAATCTGCGTGATAGCAGATGAGACAGCAAAACCAGAATACATTCTAAACGACTTGCTCTCCCAACTTGAACATGGTTATGAATCTAGATCTTTCTTAATCACTACTTCTAAAAAATTATATGAATATTGCCAAAGAGAGGGGATAGAGAGATATCTTTTCAAAAGTATGGAAGATTGTGCAGCTAAAACCAACGAAATAGCGCCTGAGCATTTAGAGATAATGACAAAAGATCCTGAATCAGTACTACCTCTCATACAAAATGCAGGGGCTGTTTATTTGGGAGATTACACACCTGTACCCGCAGCGGATTATTTCTTGGGTGTTAACCACGTACTTCCAACAGGTGGTGCAGCACGTTTCTCCTCGGTTTTGAACCTATCAGATTTTACAAAAAAAATATCCATCGCAAAAGTGAGTAAAGAAGAATTGTTAAAAGAGAGATACTTAGGTATAAGAATGGCGGAAATCGAAGGTATGTACCAACACAAAAAATCTATGGAGGTGAGGAAATGAGAAGAAAAACTGACGAAACAGACATAGAAATCAATTATTCTAAAGAATTATTTGTTGATACCGGGGATCTTGTTCTGAATCATTTATTGAAAACTCTATTCTACTACATGGAAAAGGACGTAATCATCAAGGCAAAGTTCGACCTTAATCACCATTTATGGGAAGATATGGGAATAACAATCGGCCAATTTTTAAAGAATGAAGTGGAAGGCAAGAAGATAAAAAGGTTCGGAACCTCTATATTACCAATGGACGACGCTCTTATACTCGTTTCGATTGATATTTCAAGATCTTATACAAATATAGATATCAACATTAAAGACTCTGAAAAAGGCTTTGACCTAGGCAACTTCAAAGAATTAGTTCTAGGGCTATCAAGGTATTTGCAATCAACTATCCATATGAAGCAAATAAATGGTGAAAACGCTCATCATATAATTGAAGCTTCTTTCAAGGCTTTGGGTAGCGCTTTAAAAACTGCCCTTGAACCAAGTGACAAACACGAAAGTACAAATAGAGTTTACGAAGTCTAGAGGTGGTACATATGCAGAAAATAGTCATATTAAATGGTGGAGTCGGTAACTTTTCAAATGTTCAAAAAGCCGTCGGAGGCATTATTAGCAATGAAATAAGTGACATAAAAACAGCGGATAAAATAATACTACCAGGGGTAGGCTCTTTTGGAATAGTTTCAAACAATATATTTCCTCTAAAAGATTATATATTGGAACATATCGACAAAAACAAACCTTTTCTAGGTATATGTTTAGGAATGCAGCTGTTATTTAAAAGCAGTGAAGAAGATGAAGGCACGGGATTTTCATATTTACCTGGAAAAGTGGTTAAGTTTAAAAATATCAAAGTACCCCACATAGGTTGGAACAGTGTTGAATTTACAAAAGATTATCTGATTTTTCGAGGAATAGAAAATGGAAGTTACTTCTATTTTGTACATTCTTATTACGTAACAACTGAGGAAAAATACATAATTTCATACACAGAATACGAAAGCAGAGGAAAAATTTGTAGATTTGCATCAAGTGTTCAAAAGGAAAATGTATTCGGAGTGCAGTTCCATCCTGAAAAATCAGGCGAAAAAGGTATTAAATTATTAGAAAATTTTAAAAATCTATAACGAGGTGAAGTCTATCAACAACATAAAAATAATACCCGCAATAGACCTTATGAACAAAAAAGTGGTAAGACTCTTCAAAGGTAGCAAAAATGAAATAAAAGAATACGGAGATCCAATCGAAATAGCCAAAGAATTTTCAAAATATGTTGATCTTATTCACATTGTTGACTTAGATGGAGCTTTTGAAGGCATTGTAAAAAATTTAGATGTTGTAAAACAAATAATCCAATCAACTGGGTTGAAAGTTGAACTGGGTGGAGGATTAAGAACCTTTGAAAGCATAAAAGATGCCTACGAAATAGGTGTGAGCTATGTAATTATAGGTACGGCAGCCTTTAACTTAGAATTCTTAGAAAATGTCACCAATGCTTTTAACAATATCACCATAAGTTTGGATGTCGAGAACGGAACTTTAAAAACAAAAGGTTGGTTAGAAAACTCACAAATTACCTTAGAAGATGCTTTTTCTATTTTTAAAAAATACACCAACAGATTCATATATACAGACACAAGCAAAGATGGAACTTTAGAAGGTGTTTCTTTAAACATAAAAAGATTCTGGCAAGATGAAGAAATAATTTATGCTGGGGGCGTAACTAAAAAAGAAGATTTAAAAAAATTGAAAAAAATAGGTTTCAATGGGGCTATAATAGGAAAAGCTCTCTACGAAGGTAAAATCAATTTGCAGGAGTTAAGAGGTGAACAATAATGCTGACAAAAAGAATAGTGGCCGCCTTGGATATAAAAGAAGGAAGAGTTGTAAAGGGGGTACAATTTGAGAATATACAAGACGCAGGAGATCCAGTACAATTAGCCAAAAAATATGAAAAAGATGGGGTGGATGAGATCGTATTCTTAGATATAACTGCATCTAAAGAAAAACGTAATATACTCAAAAATCTTGTTGAGGAGATTGCCAAAGAACTTTTCATTCCTTTCACCGTAGGTGGTGGATTGAAAACGGTAGAACAAATGGTAGAAATAATAAAATGTGGAGCAGATAAAGTGTTTATAAATACAGCTGCTGTTGAAAATCCAAATTTAATTAAAGAAAGTTCAAAAATAATAGGGAGCTCCAACGTAGTGGTAGCGATAGATGCAAAAAAAGATGCTGAAAGCGAGAAGTACTATGTATACACACATGGAGGAAGTAAAAAAACGGATTTAGACGTTGTTGACTGGGCTAGAAAGTGCCAAGAATTGGGAGCCGGGGAAGTGTTAGTTACTTCTATGAACACCGATGGTGTAAAAAAAGGGTACGACTTGAATTTAACCAAACAAATAGTTGACGCTGTAGAAATCCCAGTTATTGCCTCAGGTGGGGCAGGAGAAGTTAAAGATTTTATCGATGTTTTTCAAATCGGTGCAGATGCCGCTCTTGCTGCATCCATATTCCATTTTGGTATCTACAGTGCAAAAGACCTCAAAATTCAATTGAAGAAGGTGGGAATAAATGTTAGATTATGAGCAAATAATAGACAAGTTAGACTGGGAAAAAAACAATGGCCTCATACCTGTAATAGTTCAAGGTCTCGATGGTGACGTATTAACTTTAGGTTATATGAACAAAGAAGCCCTTAGTAAAACTTTAGAAACAGGATATGTTCATTACTACTCTAGAAGCAAAGAAAGGATCAGAATGAAAGGAGAAACTAGCGGGAACTATCAAAAATTGAAAGAAGTGTACGTAGATTGTGATAATGACACATTACTCTTAAAAGTTGATCAAACGGGTCCAGCTTGCCACTTAGGAACTAAAAGTTGTTTTAGAAAAATTGAACATATCGATAAACTACCTGAATCCAATATAGATTACTCACTGGATTTTCTGAACCAATTAAAAGAAGTTATAAAAGATAGAAAAAAGAACCCCAAAGAAGGATCTTACACAACTTATTTGTTTAATGAAGGAAAGGAAAAAATCTATAAAAAGTTTGGAGAAGAAGCTGTTGAAGTTTTAGTTGCTCCAAATAGGGAAAGAACAATATATGAAACCGCTGATATGATTTATCATTTGTTGGTGTTATTAACCTACGAAGGAATAGATATAGGAGAAGTTGTTCAAGAATTAAAAAAGAGACATTCACCAGAGGGAGGTGAACAAAGTTGAAATTCAACCCAATTTTAAAAAGTTTTGAGGAATACAAACCTTCTAATACTTATATCAACGATGGATTCATAGATCTCAGCAAAAATGAAAATCCCTTCGATCTTTCTTTAGACCTTAAAAAGATCTTTTTCCAAAAGATAACAGAAACAAACATAAATCGGTACCCCGAATTAACCGCTGACAACATCAGACAAAAAATAGCGACTTTCTTAAACTCATATTTTTCAAAATATAATATAGATCTTGACATGAACAACATAGTGGTTGGAAATGGAAGTGACGAGACGATATCTTACTTGGTTAAAATCTTTTCTGGAAAGGATGTAATAGTTTGTCCGCCTACTTTTGAAATGTACGAATTTTATTCCGTCCTCAATGGCCTTTCAGTAAAAAAAATCCCTTTGAATACCAATTACGAAATAAAAGACATAGATAAAGCCGCAGATGATCAAACGAGTATGATATTCATCTGCTCACCAAACAATCCTACGGGAAACTTGCAACCCCAAAAAGAGATCTTAAAAGCCTTAAAAACAGGATCCCCTGTAATTGTTGATGAAGCATATGCGGATTTCTCAAAAACAAGCATGATCCAGTATTTAAAAGACTACCCTAATCTTATAATATTAAAAACATTTTCCAAAGCGTTCGGATTGGCAGGTATCAGAGCAGGTATCTTAATAGCCAATGAAGAAATAGTTAAACAAATAATGAAAATAAAATCCCCTTACAGTTTCAACGTATTAACTGAAAAGATGGTAGAAACCTTATTAGAAAATTATAATCTCATTTTAGAAAAAATTGATTACATCATCGAAGAAAGAAATAAGCTTTCAAAAGAGCTTGGAAGAGTTGCCTTAAAAAGTGATGCTAATTTTATACTCCTGGATTTTGATAAAACAGATGGCTTAACAGCTAAAGCTGTTTACAACTACTTTTTAGAAAATAAAATACTTTTGAGAAAATACTCTGGGACTTTAGAAAATAAAATTAGAGTAACCGTTGGAACCAAAGAAGAAAATCAAAAGTTTTTAGCTCTTTTTAAAGAATTAGTCAAAAATTTTGATAAACAGATTAAGACTTACGAACGTTAAAAAGCAATAATAATAAGAATAATAAGAATAAGAATATCCTTAAAAATGGAAAAAGGGCGTAAAGCCCTTTTTTACCTTGCCAATTTTAAGATATTTAGAACATCTTCCTTGTAAAGTTTTACAAAATTACCGACAGGTCCTCTTTCCGTTGCCTTTTGTGCCATTTCTTCGAATCTGTCATCGGGAACTTTCAATTCTTTCAAGGTGATTGGTAATTTTAAATCCTCTTTGTAATATTTTTCAAGTCTATTAATACCCTCTAAAGCGGTTTTTTCTAAGTTAAAGAAATCAGCTTCGACGTTCCAAACATTTACAGCATACCTAGCAAATCTGTTTAAATCGTGCCTATAAACATATTTCATCCAAGCAGGGAATAAAACAGCCAAACCTGCTCCATGTGCAACATCGTAAATGCCACTCACTTCATGTTCTATACCATGAGTTGCCCAGTCTTCTTCCCTTCCGGTTCCTAATAAACCGTTATGTGCAACGGTACCAGCCCACATAATTTCAGCTCTGACGTCGTAATTGTAAGGGTCTTTAAGGGCTAAAGGTGCATTGTGGATTATAGTTCTCATAGTGGCTTCGCTCAACCTATCGGTTAACTCAACATGTTGGGTGTTGGTGAAGTATCTCTCCATTACGTGGGTTAACATATCTACCGCTCCTACAGCTGTTTGAAAAGGTGGTAGAGTATAAGTTAGTTCAGGATTCATTATTGCAAAAACCGGTCTTAAAATATCATAATTTATTGCTCTTTTATACCATCCATCTTCATTTGTAATAACCGATCCCATACTAGCTTCGCTACCAGCAGCAGGTATGGTTAGAATGACACCAACGGGAAGCGCTTCTTTCAAAATTCCCTTCCCTTCGTACAATTCCCACACGTCTCCATCATACTTCATTCCTGCTGCTATGGCCTTTGCGGAATCTATTACACTTCCACCACCTACAGCCAGTATAAAAGTAATATCTTCTTTTTTACATATTTCGATGCCCTTTCTTACCAAACTTAATCTGGGATTGGGTTGAACACCACCCAATTCAACAAACTCAACTCCTACATTTTTTAAAGATTTTACCACTTTATCATACAAACCTGTTTTTTTAATGCTTCCTTGCCCATAGTGAAATAAAATCTTATTGGAATAATTTTTTACCTCTTCCCCAACCTTTTCTTCGGCTTTTTTCCCGAAGATTATTCGTGTCGGACTTACAAATTTAAAATTTAACATAACGCGACCTCCTCTTTTTTATTTTTTGTTGTCTTTAAAATTTTTAAATTTATACTTAGAACCTCTTCGCATGGAATGAATCTTCTCAACTTTTGTGACTAGCTGAACTTGTCACAAATTTCCGTCTCTATGAGCGTTGAGGAGACGGCTCTTTCGCTTTATCTACGTTGATTCCAAAAAGATAGTTTATTACTTCTTGTACCGCTGTAATTTTATCGATTTTGTAACGGTATTGTCCGCTAAAAACAAATCCGTCATTTAAATTCCCCTTTGCCGCGTTAAGCAGCGCTTGGGCTATACAATAAGGAGCATCAACAAAATTACACGTTTTAATACAGTGATAAGGACATTTGAATGGCTTTTTAATCCCTTTTGAAACATCTTCTATAAATTTGTTTTTGATAGCTCTTCCCGGAAGGCCTACGGGACTTTCAATTATTACTATATCTTCTTCTTTAGCATTTATCAAAGCCTCTTTAAATTTTATATCGGCATCACACTCTTGCGTGGCTATAAAAGGAGTTCCTACTTGTATCCCCTTTGCACCTAATGCAAATATTTCATTTACTTTTTCAGGTGTATTGATACCACCAGCAGCTATTACAGGTACTTCTTTATTGTATTCTTTTTTAATTTCCTCACAGAAACCTACTATCTGAGGAACGGTAACTTCGAGTTGAAATTCAGGGTTATCCAGGTTAATCTTTTTAAATCCCAAATGTCCCCCAGCCTTTGGACCTTCCACAATAAATGCATCAGGAATGTACTTATATTTCATCCACCATTTTTTGAATATTATTTGGGCAGCTTTTAAAGAAGAAACTATAGGAACTAACCTTGTTTTAGATTCTTTATCTAGAAATTCAGGTAAACTTAAAGGCAACCCTGCTCCAGATATTATTAAATCTATTCCTTCTTTTATCGATGTTTTCACAAGCTCCTTATAATCAGTCAAAACGGTCATTATATTAACGCCAATTATTCCCTTTGTCTTTTCCCTTGCCTTTCTAATAACATTTTTAAGACCCTCTATATTGGCTTCTTTCACTTTTCTCGTTTCAGGATTTTCGATTAACCCAATACCCGCAGTACCTATTATTCCAATCCCTCCGGCATTTGCTACCGCAGATGCTAAATTATCAAGAGAAATACCAACGGACATACCCCCTTGGATTATAGGCAACTTTGGAACTAAACCATTGATGTTTAAAATATTTATAAGATTCACTCTCCTTTTTTTTGCTCTACACTACTTTTAGTTGCTAGTTGCTTTGGCGTCCCTTCGCCCCGCTCCCTACCCATTTAATTATTCATTTTAATTATATCATAAAAGAACTTTATGTGAAAAAAAATTTCATTTAAAGAATATTACTTGTGGTATAATAAGCAATGCACAGAGGTGTACTGCATTTCAATTTTAACTGATATTCATAGAAGTCAACAAAGGAGAATATTATTTGAAGAAAACACTAAATGAAGAAGCTTTTCAGGTTAATTCAAAAAGAGAAAAATTAGCCGCAAATGTCTCATGGATGGGAATAATAATAAACACGGCCCTTGCTTTTTTAAAATTAGTTATCTCTTTCATTACGGGTAGTATGGCTATTTTAGCTGATGGAATAGATTCAACTACAGATATAATAACTTCGATACTAACTTTAATTGCATCGAAAATCTCAAGTAAGCCTGCAGATGAGAGCCATCCTTTTGGCCATGAACGAGCTGAGACGATAGTTACTAAGGTTTTATCTTTAGTAATTATTTACGCAGGTTTTCAAGTTCTTACAGGTTCCATTCAAAGTATAATAAACCATAATTTTTTAATTCACAGGCCTTATTTAGTACTATGGATTTCTTTGATTTCGATAGTTACCAAATATTTTTTATATAAGTATAAATTCTCCGTCGGAAATAAAATAAGAAATTCTTCTTTAGTGGCCGATGCTTTAAATATGAAAAATGACATCTTAACCTCTTTGTCTGTTTTCATTGGTATAATATTTTACCTTACGTTAAATATAATGTGGGTAGATTCGTTGGTAGCAATTATTGTATCCGTGTTCATATTCAGAGTTGGAATAAAGATGTTCCTTGAAACTTCGGATGAGTTTATGGGCAGTTCAAAAGAGTTAGGGGAAATCTATTACAATACTTTAGAAGCCGTTGAAAAGATTGGTAAAGCTTATAATCCCCATAAAATTAGAGTGAGAAAAGCTGGATATGTCTATTTTGTCGAACTTCATATCGAAGTAGACGAAGACATGACAATCAAAGAAGCTAATGAAATAGCCTCTCAAGTTGAAAGGGAGTTGAAAAAAATAAATCCTTACATAAAAGATGTGATAATCCACGTTGAACCTTTAGGGAATATAGAGGAAGAAGAATTTGGATTCGATAAAAATTCTATTAAAAGGATTTTTGATAAATAAGTGGAGGTGTAACGTTTTGATCGGTGATTTTGTAGATGAAGTGAATATCAAAGTGATTGCTGGAAAAGGAGGCGATGGAGCTGTAAGCTTTAGAAGAGAAAAATACGTAGAAAAGGGCGGGCCAGATGGCGGAGACGGGGGAGATGGTGGTTCGATTATCATCAAATCAACCCTCAATAAAAATACATTGGTAGATTTTAAATACAAGAAAATTTTTAGAGCAAAAAACGGGGAAAATGGTAAAAATAAAAAGAAAGCTGGAAAAACCGGAGAAAATGTTTTGATTGAGGTACCCGTAGGTACTTGTGTCTATGATATTGAAACCAACGAATTACTTTCAGATTTAAAAGCTCCGGAACAATATTTGGTTGTTGCTCGTGGAGGTAAAGGCGGCAGAGGAAATGCGAGATTTGCAACTTCAACTCTACAGGTTCCTAAAATCGCAGAAAAAGGTGTTGAAGGTGAATCTAAAAATCTAAAGCTCGTCTTAAAGATTGTAGCAGATGTCGGCTTGATTGGTTATCCTAACGTGGGTAAATCTACATTAATTTCAAGAATTTCAAACGCCAAAGTAGAAATCGCTGATTACCCTTTTACAACTATAGTTCCAAATTTAGGCGTGGTAAAAGTAGACACAGGTTATTCTTTCGTGGTAGCTGATATCCCCGGACTTATAGAGGGAGCACATTTGGGAAAAGGTTTAGGAGATCAATTTCTAAGGCACATTGAAAGATGTTCTATTTTGGTACATCTTATAGATATATCTTGTTTTGAAAGAGATGATCCAGTAGAGGATTATATAAAAATTAGAAAAGAATTAGAGTCTTTTTCTCATATTCTTTCTAAAAAGAAAGAGATCATAGTTGCAAATAAGATAGATACTATACAGAAAGACACCCTGGAAAAAAGATTAGTAGATTTCAAGAATAGAACGGGTAAAGATATTTTCCCAATTTCCGCTTATACCGGTGAAAACATTAAAGAGCTCATAACTATGGTATGGAATCATATAAGTAAAGAAAAAATTGAGCAACAAAAGTCTTTCCAAAAAAGGTTGAAATCCATTGTAACAGAAAAAATAAAAATACAACCCGTCAGCTATGAACCCGATCCTTATATAAAAATCAACGTTATAAAGTGGGATAATGAAACATTTGAAGTTGTGGGGGACGGCGTTGAAAAGTTGCTAAGCAGATACGATATCCATCAAAAAGATTCTCGTCTATTAATTTTAAATACATTAGAAAAAAACGGACTGAATAAAATTCTAAGAAATGCGGGAGTTAAAGAAGGAGATACGGTGTACATTGGAAATTTCGCTTTTGAATACATTCCATAAGAAAAGGTGTTTGCCATGTTGATGCTTTTTGGCGGTAGTTTTAACCCTCCTCATATAGGTCATAGAATAATCGCTGAGATAGCTTATGATGAATTTAAACCTGATAGATTTTTAATAGTACCTTCTAAAAATCCCCCACATAAGAGCATAGATTTCATAGCAAATTTCGATAAGAGGTATTCTTGGTGTGAGATGGTTTTTTTTGAACATTATTTCGAAGTAAGCGATATAGAAAATAAACTGCCCTCACCGTCATACACAATCAGAACCATCGAATATTTATCGAACTTTGATAAAAATATTTATCTTTTGATAGGCGAAGACTCCCTTAAAAACTTTCACAAATGGTATAAATGGGAAGAAATATTGAAGAAGGTAAAATTAGTAGTCTATCCTAGATACTTTGAAGAAAAAAAACCAGACAGTGTAGATTTTGAGTATGTGAAATTGGAAAGTCCTATCGTTGAAATCTCATCAACTGACATCAGACAAAGGATTAAAAAGGGAAAAACCGTTAAAGGTTTGGTAGACGATAAGATAATAAAAGAAGTTTTAAAAGAGTTTTCTTAAAATTATTTTTTATACACCTAAGGGGGCTAAAAAATGTCTTCTTATATAGCCAAAAGCGCTAAAATTGATAATAACGTTCAAATAGGTTACAACGCTATAATTGAAGAAAATGTTGTTATTAAAAAAGGTACTATAATAGGAAATAATGTAATAATAAAAAAAGGTAGTATTATTGGAGAAAACTGTACAATATCAGATAATTCTATAATAGGGAAATCTCCTCTTAAAGCTAAAAATTCTGCCATAACAGAAACAAAAACTTTTTCTCCTATAACTTTGGGCAATAATGTCATCGTGGGAGCATGTTGCATCTTATATAAAGGTACTAAAATATCAAATGACGTTTTTATTGGAGATTTGACGAGCATAAGAGAAGATGTAGAAATTGGAGAACATACTATCATCGGAAAAGGCGCAACAATAGAAAATAAAAGTAAAATAGGTAGTTACGTAAAGATAGAAACAGAGGCTTACATTACGGCCATCTCTACAATAGAAGATTATTGTTTCATAGCTCCAGGAGTTACCTTTACCAACGATCAATTTTTAGGAAGAACAGAGAAGAGAAAAACGCTTTTCAAAGGTCCAATTATCAAAAAGGGGGCAAGAATAGGAGCTAACGCCACAATATTACCAGGAAAAATAATTGGAGAAGATGTGTTGGTTGGCGCCGGAAGCGTGGTTACTAAAAATTTGGAACCAAAAAAAATATACGTCGGTGTTCCCGCCAAAGAGATTCGAAACGTACCAAAAGAGGAATTGTTGGAAAATCAAACTTATTTTCACCCCTAAATCCTTTTCAAATGAGTTTCATAAAATATGGCCGGTAGAGAACCGGCCAATTTTTTATTCGTTCTCTATTTCTTCCAACTGTTTTTCAATTTGCTCTAACTCTTGGTTAATCCTTTCCCATTCTTTTTCAAGAGATTCATCGTGTTCATGAGGACCCATATACTTTTCTATAGATTTCTTTTCTGCTTCTAAAGTTTTCTTTTTTTTCATTAATCCTTCTCTTAAATTTTCTCTTTCATCCATTATGTTCCACCCCCTTTTTTAAAATTATATATTAGCTTTGGATAGTAGTCTTAATTCAAGGGTGTTTGCTTCTCCCTCAATTTTTTCAATTTGACTGTTGATGTCTCTTAGAAAATCTTCGTCTTTAATCGATGGGAGATTTATTTTTACATTGTATAATCCACCATGAACAGCTACTTTAGCCATTATAAGCGAAATAGCAGCATCGCTTTTAGCCATTTTATAACCCTTTTCTATTATAACCCCTGAAAGTTCCATGAGTTCTAACCCATCTTTGGCTATTTGTAGAGGAACAAGGGTGGCTTTTTTTGTTTTTTCTTGGATTCTTTCATTTCTGACTCTTTTCTCTTTTTCAGTACTCTTTGGAAGTTTTAATGCTTCTACCACCTCGTTGAAAGCTTCTGCATCTTCCTCCATGAGTTGAAGGAATTTGTCTCTATACTCTTCTAACTTTACTTTCACATTTTTCATTTCTTTTTCAACTTCTTCGTACTTTTTTTTGCCGATAGTTAAATTTGTTACCATGCATCCCAAACTAGCCGCAATAGAACCCGCTAATGCTGCAGCACTTCCACCTCCAGGAGCAGGTTCGTTGGACGAAAGCTTTTCTAAAAATTCTTTTAAGCTCATATCGGATAACAAATAAAACTCCTCCTTTTTGTGATATTTAACACAATATACATATCAATTTTTCTTATAACTTCTGTTCTTTGGTATATATTTTATCAAAAGTAATTTGAAAAACAATAAATACGATTTGGAGGATATATCCTTCTAATTGTTTCTAAAGTCGTTTAATTGCTCCTAATCACATTTAATTGGTATTTTTAAACCTTATTTTTTTTGAATAAAAAATGATATAATAAAATGGGGTATTATGTTATACTTCAAATCTAACAACACTTCGGAGGTGAAACAGTGGGTAGTCTATGGATTTTGGCAGTAGTCCCTGTTATTGCTTTAATTTTTGCAAGTGTTAACTTTAGACAAGTCGTTGTATTAGATGAAGGTACGGAGAGGATGCAACACATTGCAAAGGCTATTAGAATTGGTGCTTCCGCCTTTGTTAACCATGAGCTTAAAGTATTATCAATTTATGGTATATTTATCGCTTTAGCTTTAGGTATCGTGGTAGAATGGTATGTTGGAATCGCTTTTGTAATGGGAGCTTTTTTTAGTGCCCTAGCAGGATACATAGGTATGAAAATAGCTACTTACGCTAACGTCAGAGTTAGCAATAAGGCTCGAACAGAGAAAAGTATAGGAAAAACTTTAAAAGTTGCATTTCAAGGCGGAAGCGTTATGGGACTCAGCGTTTCTGGATTGGCTCTATTAGGTTTATTTTTAGTATACATTATTTTTGGAAATTGGCTGGGACAGCTTTCTGCAGAAAATTTGGTAATCAAAGTCAACTGGTTGGGAATAAATTACATTCCTTTCACTATGACTGTTTCAGGATACGCTCTTGGATGCTCAATAATCGCTATGTTTGATAGGGTTGGAGGAGGAGTTTACACAAAAGCTGCGGACATGGGTGCAGACTTAGTTGGAAAAACAGAATTAGCTCTGCCGGAAGATGATGCACGAAATCCCGCGACTATCGCTGATAACGTCGGAGATAACGTTGGAGATGTTGCAGGACTTGGAGCTGATTTGTTGGAAAGTTATGTAGGTGCCGTAATTTCATCTATAGTTCTAATACTGTATTCTTATTTCCTTTTGGGTCCTCAAAATCTTTCTCATGATACTACCATGAGATTAACTTACTATCCGATACTTTTTATATCACTAGGATTAATTTCTTCGATGATTGGCATATTATACATAATCTTAAAAAAGCCTTCTGATGATCCCCATAGAGATTTAAATTTCTCTTTGATGACATCAGCATTTTTAACTTTAATTATAACTTTTTTTCTTAGCTTTTTCTACTTGAGAGGCATTAGTGTCACTGAATTTCAAAATATCGGTTTCAGATTAGGATACTTCTCCCCTTGGTTGGCTGCTGTTATAGGTATAATAGACGGTATTTTTATGGGTCTTATAGCGGAATATTACACTAACGATGCATACCATCCCACAAAGGAATTAAGCGAATTCGCTAAGGGTGGTCCTGCTATTGTCATTACAAAAGGATTAGCCTTGGGAATGGAAAGTGTTCTACTGCCTGTTTTCCTTTTGATGTTAGGAATCCTTGTGTCCTTTGAAATAGCAGGGTTATACGGTGTAGCAATGGCTGCTATGGGTATGCTTTCTTTCGTTGCAGCAACCGTTTCAGTTGATTCGTACGGTCCAATCGCAGATAATGCTGGTGGGATAAGTGAAATGTCAAATTTGCCACCAGAGGTTAGAGAGATAACCGATAAACTAGACTCTGTAGGGAACACAACGGCTGCTATAGGTAAAGGTTTTGCTATCGGTTCCGCTGCTTTAGCGGCATTAGCACTCTTTGCATCTTTTATTTATTCTCAAGCAGGTCCTGGAGATGGAGGAGTAGGGCATTTAGAAAGTATCTTGATCTTGAACATGATAGATTCAAGAACAATAGCCGGAGCTATTTTTGGTGCAGCGTTGCCTTTCTTTTTTAGTTCTTTTCTAATAAATGCCGTGGTAAATGCTGCTAACAAGATGGTTGATGAGGTAAGAAGACAGTTTAGAGAAATACCTGGATTGATGGAGGGAACTGCAGACCCAGATTACGAAAGATGTATCAGGATTAGTAGCGAAGGTTCTCTAAGTCAAATAAAATTCCCGGCTCTCATTGCCACTTTAACACCTATAATTTCTGGACTTTTACTTGGTCCAAACTTCGTAGGAGGACTTTTGATAGGTACTACTCTTAGTGGTGTTATGTTAGCAATATTTTCTGCTAATTCTGGAGGTGCATGGGATAACGCTAAAAAGAGAATAGAATCTGGTGGAGTCGAAGGAGAAGGGAAAGGTACTGATGCCCATAAGGCAGCAATCGTGGGAGATACAGTTGGGGATCCACTGAAAGATACCGTTGGTCCCTCGCTTGATATACTAATCAAGATTATGTCAGTAACGGCACTTATAACCGTTTCAATCTTTAAAGTTTACCATCTCTTTTAAAAACTAAATCCCGAGGTTATTAGACACATGACCTCGGGATTTTTATTTTAAAACATTAAATTCTTAATCCACCATCTATTCTTATAACTTGTCCTGTTATGAAGGAAGAATCATCACTGGCTAAAAATACCGCTAATTTTGCTATATCTTGAGGCTCTCCCAATCGTTTTAAACAGGTATTTTCTACAACATACTCTACCAATTCTTCTTTTAAACTTTTTGTCATCCCTGTCTTAACAAAACCGGGTGCTATGGCGTTTACTCTGATATTTTCCCCTTTCATTGTAAGTTCTTTCGCCCAAGACTTTGTCATCCCTATTATACCTGCTTTTGCTGCTGAATAATTAGTTTGACCGATGTTTCCTTCCATACCTACCACGCTTGCCATGTTTATTATATTTCCAAACTTTTGTTTTCTCATTATCTTGGCAACTGCTTTTGTCATTATAAATGTTCCTTTTAAATTCACTTGTATTACTTTATCAAAATCTTCTTCTTTCATAATAACTAAGAAGTTATCTTTTGCCATTCCAGCATTGTTTACTAATATGTCGATTTTTTGGTATTTGTTATATATCTGAGTGACAATTTCACTAACCGTACTGAAATCAGTTATGTCTGCCTGATAATAAATGAACCTATCTTCTGGAAAATCACTTTTTTCGTTTTCTTCTATTTGAGGTCTTTCATCTATAGCGATTGCTATTACATTGGCTCCTTCTTTTATGAAATTCCGTGATATTTCTTTCCCTATTCCTCTAGAGCCACCTGTTACGATCGCAATCTTTTGATTTAACTTCAAAGGGAACACCCCCGATTTTTATATATTAAGCAATTTGACAGTTTTATTTATTTGTTTAATAAATTTTGTGAGCACTTTTGTCGGCCCAATTTCAACAAATTCATCCACACCATTATTCACACATTCCTCAATACACTCTATCCATCTAACGGGAGAAGTTATTTGCTTAATTACATTTTCTTTGATGAAAACAGGATCTGTCTCAAACTTCGCCGTCACATTCTGAACAATCGGAACCGTTGGTTTTTTGAATTCTATATATTCAATTTTTTTTCTCAACCTTTCTTCTGCATCTTTTAGAAATTTGGAATGGAACGGACCACTTACATTCAACGGAACAACCTTTCTGGCTCCTTCTTCCTTGAGCTTTTCCATAGAGATCAAAAGCTCTTCCATTTCTCCACTAATTACAATTTGTGAGGGAGAATTGTAATTAGCTATTTGAACGTTTGGATAATTGGCTAAAACTTTTTCAATCTCATTTAAATCCATGCCTATTACCGCTGCCATACCGCCTTTTCCTGGTTCAAAAGCTTCACTCATGTACAATCCCCTATAATAAACCGCTTCAACTGCCTCTTCAAAATCGATCACGTTTGCAGCTAAAAGGGCTGTCCATTCTCCTAAAGAATGACCTGCTACCACATCAGGTTTGAAACCTTCTTCTAAAGCTTTCAAATACTTCATATAACTAATTGTGAGTATAGCGACTTGGGCATTTTGGGTTAAGGTAAGCTCTTTTTCATCAGTGCCAAATATTATAGTTTTTATATCCACTCCAATCTTATTCTTTACTTTATCAAAAAACAATTCATATTCGGGTTTTTTTTCTAATATATCCTTTCCCATTCCCAAGTATTGGGATCCTTGTCCTGTAAACACAAAACATCGCAAAACTTATTTCCTCCTTTTATCGACATTTTTTTCTAAGTCATAATTTTTCAAAATATATGACATTATATCTTCAATAACCTCGTTAACACTTTTTATTTCCTCTATCAAACCAGCGGATTGTCCTGCCATAAAAGACCCACTTTCTTCGTCACCATACAAGAAAGCCTTCATAAGGCTACCTACCAAAGCTTCTTCTGCTTCTTCAGGTGAAGATACTTCTAGCTTCGCTATTTTTTTACCGAACTTTGTTTTTATTATGCGAGCTGGATGACCTATTTTCTGACCAGTAATTATAGTGTCTCTAATCCCCGCATTTATTATTTTTTCTTTGTAATTTTCATGGGCTTCACATTCATATGTGGCTATAAAGCGAGTCCCCATCTGAATGCCTTCTGCTCCTAAGGATAAGGCTGCAACCGCACCAGGCCCGTTAGCAATTCCACCTGCTGCTATTACAGGAACCGACAAGATACTGGAAAGCTTTGGAACTAAAACCATAGTGGTTACATCTCCAATGTGTCCACCACATTCCATTCCTTCACCTATTATAGCTTCCGCACCAGCATTTTCTAACCTCAAAGCTAGATTTTCCGATGAGACTACGGCTAATGTTGTTATTTCATTTTCTCTAAGCATAGGAATGTATTTGCTAGAATTCCCAGCTCCTAAAATGGCAACAGGCACTTTTTCTTGAATTATCAAATCTATGACTTCATCTATATGAGGATTAAGCATAATAACGTTTACGGCAAAAGGTTTATCGGTCATCTCTCTTATTAAATCAATCTGTTTCTTTAAAAGTTTTGCATCCATGTTTCCAGAACCTATAGTTCCTAATCCACCAGCATTAGAAACAGCTGCAGCCAATTTTGCAGTACCCACCCATGCCATTCCGCCTTCTAATATGGGATATTTGATTTTCAATAAGTCCGTAACCCTATTTTTTACTGGTTCCAATTCAGCACCTCCATCTTCAACTCTTTTTGATACCTACCATTATCTCTGCTTGTGCACATATTTGCCCTTCAACAGTAGCTATTCCTTTTAATTTGAACATGTTTGCTTTCTTCTGTAGAATTTCTAAATCGTATATCAATTTATCTCCAGGTCTTACTTCCTTTTTAAATCGAGCCTTATCTATACCTGTAAACAAAGGAATTACATTCTCATCCGTATCTTTTAGAAGCAATAATCCAGCGGTTTGAGCCATACCCTCAACAATAAGTACTCCTGGCATTATGGGATAATTTGGGAAATGACCTTGAAAAAAAGGTTCGTTAATACTTACATTTTTAAAAGCCTTGATCTTTTCCTCATTTAACTCTAATAACCCATCAACAAGCAGAAAAGGGTAGCGATGGGGCAATATTTTCATTATTTCCTCGACATTCATAATTTTCACTCCCACGTGGTTACTATTCCACCGGAATCAGGTCCTAAATGCATTCCTATTATTATATCCATTGGCTCAAAGATTATCTTTTCCCTTGGAACTCCCAATTTAACTAATTCATCTAATAAATCGCCGCCTAATTTCAAGCTTCCCGTATGTTCAACGGTTATATTTTTTAACTCTCCTTTGCCTTTTTCTTCCATTGCCAACGAGGTGAGCTCTTTAATTATTTTATTGTATCCTCTGATTCTTTTAACGGGAAGTATTTCACCATTCTCCAGTTTTAACAATGGCTTAATGTTTAACATGCTTCCCACAAAGGCAGTTGCTTTCCCTATTCTTCCACCTTTTGCAAGATAATTTAAACTTCCAACGGTAAAGTATACATTCACTTTTTCTTGAAAATGTTCAACGAAACTCTTCAACTCTTCTACATTATAATCTCCTGAGTCTATAAGTTTTTTTAATTCTAGTACTAAATAACCCAAACCCCATGTGGCTTCATAACTTTCTACTATATGGATTCTTTTTTCATCTACTTCCTTAGCAGCTATCCTAGCAGAATTATAAGTTCCACTCAGTTTTCCTGAAAGATGGACAGATATTAACTCATCGTAATCTTTCAACATTTGTTTATAGACCTCTTCAAAATCTTGAGGCGTGGGTTGTGAAGTGGCAGGTATATAGTCAGATGTTATTAAAAACTCATAGAAGTCGTCTGTATCAATGTCCACAGCCCTTTCAAACTTACCTTTCCACTTTACATACAATGAAACGTAGCCTATCCCCATTTCTTCTAATTGCTTTGGATCGATGTCACATGTATTATCGGTTACTATTCCTATTTTAGGCATAATTGTACCCCCCTTTTATGATTTAACAAAAATTAAAGATGCATTGTGTCCCCCAAAACCAAAGGAGTTCTTTAAAACTACATTTACTTCAGCGTCTTGAGTCTTTCTTGGGATATTGAGTGTTTTCATCTCTTCATCGGACTCTTCTAAATTTGGCATTCCATGAACAAAATGATTATGACTTTCTATAACTGAAGCTATTAATTCAATTGCACCAGCAGCTCCCAAAGTATGTCCTATTAAAGTTTTAGTTGATTGTAAATATGGTTTATCAGCGAATTCACCGAATATTTTTTTAATAGCTTTCACCTCCGAATTATCACCAACAGGAGTACTTGTGGCATGACAATTTATAAGATTCACTTCTGAAGGATCCAATTCAGCCATTTTTAGGGCGTTCTTCATTGCCCTTGCAGCACCTTCACCTTCTGGATCAGATTGACTAATATGGTAAGCATCTCCTGTCATTCCATATCCCGCTATATATCCATAAATTTTGGCTCCTCTTGCCTTTGCATGTTCTTCTGATTCTAAAACTAATATCCCAGCTCCCTCTCCCATCACAAATCCATCTCTATCTTTATCAAAAGGTCTTGATGCTTTTTTAGGTTCATCATTTCTTTGAGAAAGAGCCATCATATTAGCAAAAGCCGCTATAGGCATAGGATCAATAACCGCTTCAGAACCTCCAGTTATGGCCACATCAACTTCTCCACTCCTTATCAACATCACAGAACTTATTATTGAGTGGACAGCTGAAGCACAGGCACTAACCGTTGTGAAATTTGGTCCCTTTAATTTATGCCTTATAGAAACAACTCCACTTGCCATATCAGCAATCATCATTGGAATTAAAAAAGGGCTAACATACTTTGGACCTTTTTTGTTCATGACTCCAAACTCGCGATACAACGTTCTAAAACCACCAATTCCAGAACCTATTATTACCGCAGCATTTTCTCTCCAATCTTGATCTTGTGACAACCCGGCGTCTTCAATAGCTTCATCTGAGGCAGCAATAGCTAATTGCAAAAACCTATCATAACGTTTGGCTGTTTTTCTATCCATATACTCTTGAGGATCAAAATCTTTTATTTCAGCCGCTATCTTAACTTTATGATCTGAGGTATCAAACTGAGTTATTTTATCTATACCGTTTTTCATTTCTTTTAAACCTTCTAAAAATTCTTCTGTGTTTTTTGCTATCGAGTTTATAGTTCCCATTCCAGTTATTACGACTTTATGCATCCACATACCTCCTGACTGTTATTTTATGAATTTGTTAAGGCTATCTTGATAGATGTAAGATTATAAAGAAGAAGCCAACATTTTTTTTGTTACTTCTATATAATACTCATATATTTGCAGAGGTTTTAACCCCGTCCATTTTTCATACAACGTTTCTCGAAGGCTTACTTGCTGAACCATTCCAGTTATCTCACTCCATAAAACCATTGCGATCTTTAAAGGTTCTAATCTTTCATCTATTGAACCATCTTTTATTCCTTCTTCAACGGAGCTAACTAATAGCCGAAAAATCTCTTCACTCTTTTCATATGCCTTCTTTACATGAGGATCTTTATCGCCGAAATGAACTTCCAAGGTTTCATAATTCAGTATCAATTTATAATAATCAACGTATTCAAGACTGAAAGATACGTATGTTTCTCCCATTGATACAACCTTTTCAAAACCGTTTTTACAAGAAGAAAATTTTTTAATAATCGATGCGAGCAAAGCGGATAATGCTCTTTCAACAGAAGTAAAATATAGATCTTTTTTGCTTGAAAAGTACAAATACAACGTCCCCTTTGCAAGATTAGCTCTCTTTGCAATTTCGGTCATTGTAGCTTTCTCATAACCTTTTTCCACAAAAATTTTTTCTGCTACATTCATTATTAAATTCAACTTTCCCTCTTTATTTTTCTTTTCCAAACTATTTCCCCTCATATTTTTACCTTCTAATAAAATAAAAATGACCAAAGGTCATCACTTTCATAAGATTATACCACAACCAAAAATGTATTTCAAGTTTTCGCATTAGATCATATTACATGTCCGCGAAAAAGATTGGTTAGATTATAATTCGATGTCTTTGAGGGGGTAACCCCCCTCAAACTCTCCGAAAACAAAAATCTTTTAAAAAAAGAGATATCTGCTTCAAGAAAGAGATACTAAGAAGAATTCAAAAAAAGAAAAGAGAACCAAAGAAGTATAGATTCTCTTTCAAATAGTGCTGGTAGAAAAAATTGAATATGAACAAAGGATTAAATCATATGGTTTCATTCTGAAAAACACAAAATATATCACGATTGATATTCGATGGGAAAAGAACAACCAAGTATAAGATACAGTTCAAAGGTGCAAGCAACACTTAAACTTATTCCAATCTGAAACATATATTAGAGGATACTAATTTCATTCCTCTTTTTTGTTAGTAATTAAATTATATTTCTTTTCTAACGTATTAATTTCACATTCCATAAGGAAACAATAATAAGCTAAATTACCCTTTGCATTTAGAAGAGAAGAGTAAATCATTAAATAATCTGATATGAGTTTTAAATCATTAGGATAACGAGTTAATAAATATTCTAATTGTTCTAAATTCATAGAATAGATTTCAACGGATGATTCCCATTTATCGATATTATTTTGAATATTATAAATATTCATTATTTGATTGTTATTTTGCTCTTCCACTAATAGTCTTAAATCATCAATATTATTCTGCGGAGGGAAAGTAGATATAGTTTTGAAAGATATTCCAACAGAAAAACCATTTGAGACGTTATAAGATATATTTGGAGATAAAGAGAAGAAATCCCCCACATTAAAAGTATTTTCAAGATTTAACGAATATGAAATATTTGGATCATCGAATGTATATGAATTTCTGTAAGTTAAATTGGAGGATATACTGGGAGCATTGGTATAATATTTTGGCGCTAATGTAATATAATAATATTCATTAATTTCTCTTATCATTTGAACAATGTAATCAATGGATATTGAATTATTGTAAGAGTTCAAAAAGTATTGTATATAATTCTCTAGGTTTAATTCTGACAACTTTTCAGCTTCTATGGGAATAATTTTCAAATTAGTTGCTCTTTTTTCACTCAAAGCGAAGGAGTTATTAATATCATCAAAGTTAGCCATGTATTGAGAAATCATTACTTTTTTGCTGAGGTATTCTTCATAACTCATTAATTTTTTCTTGTAATCTTTTTCTAACTTATCAACTTCTTCTTCAAAATAAGAATAGTAATTTTGATAATTTTTTAATATTTCTCCTTGAATGAAGTAATTCAAAAATGACGAGAATACAGAAATTATGAGTTCTTGTTCCACATTTATTTCTTGAAATTTTGCCTTGATAACTTCTTTCTCTTTTTCTTCTTTTATCTTCCCTATATACAAGATATCTCTTAAATCCTTAGAAATATTTATACTATAGTCGTTTTGATTAAAAGTGAAAGTTGTTGATGGAATGGGATTAAAATTAATTAATTGTTCTTCCATGGTTAGTTGATTTACTTGGTTACTGAAGGTTCTTTTGTCATAAGTGTCTAGTGCTTTAACATGTTCTTCAATCGCACAATAGATGTTAGAAGAATTAGCTAAAAGAGATAAGCTTAGCAAAATATACATCAAAAACATAACTTTTCTTCTCATAATGTAGCCTTTCCTTTCTTGATGAAAGGTTGCATATGAATACAAATTACATATTTTATTTTTTTGCTCAACCTTAACTACATGCTATTTTTTATTTCTTGTATTTTTGTTATTTACCTTTTAGTTTTTCTATTATCGGTAAAGTTTGATATATCTGGTAGTTTTCTTTAGTAACTAATATTAAAAATCCTTTGTGCGCCAATAATTTTACCGGTTTCTCTCTAAATGGTTCCTCGTGAAATATTTTAGCTGAATATTTCCCATCATCTTCTTCAACAAGTACAGCCATTTTGAGCTTGTTGCCTGATATAGAATGATAAAGTATGAAGATATTCCCTAATGAATCGATTGCAAAACTGATAATCTCAACATCTTTCAATTCTTCGACAAATATCGCCTTAAAAAATCCTTGGGGGTAAATGTATTGAAAAATATGGTTTGAAGAATCTCTAATAAATAAACTGTCTTCAAAAGTTAAAACTTCTTCAAATTGTCGGGCATCTATACCCTCATATTTTATTCCTGCTGTTGCAGGAACTGAAGAAAGAACCTCACCTGATATCGTCATCATGATAATTTCATTTTTCTTTTTATCGATAAGCCAAAAATCTCCTTTCTTTAAAGATCCATTTTGAATATATCCAAAATTATTAGGCGAGGAAAGCAATAAGTCATTTTTTGAATCAATTCCTACGTCTATTGTATTGACTAAATCACCTTCTAAAGAGAAAACAACTACTTCCTTTATTTTTTCCGAATAACCAACATAGTACACTGAACCTTCACCTGGTATTCTTCCTAATTTTACAGAGATTAAGTTACTTAATTCGTAATCTTGATATTCTTCTTTCGGAAATGTGTGAGCAATACTGTGTGTCGTATAATCTTCAGGTCTCATAAATGAGTAGATTTCGATAAAATTTTCCACAAGGAGGTTATCCGGATCAGAGTAAACATAAAACTTATTATCGAAAAAAGAAAATGCATCCGTAATTGGGGAAGGATTATCAACTGCTAAAGTAAGAGACAAAGTTTGAGATGGGGAAATATTCATAAACATATCTTCCTTTTCCCCCTTTGCTTCGTTAGCAAATAAACTGCTAACACCAAAAGCGGTAAACATGAATAAGAGAACAAATAACAACATCCTCTTTTCAATAATCATTTTCATTAAAATCCCTCCATTCTATGTTTGTTCGTTTTTAATATAACCAATATTTTTCGTTTTTCTTTTATATAATACCATACTTCACTTTATTTTTTAGATTAGCTTGGAAGTGAATATTTTATGTTAGGAATATTTATATGATTAATCAATCTGGCAAAGGTTTGTTACATTCAATTTTGAATATACCGATACTTTTTTGAAGGGAAAGATTCCCGGGAAATGTTCCCCCTTTATCCTTTTAATAAAGTTCATCCAACACTGAAACTCCCTTGATCGACAAAAGCAACTTTTGCATTAATAAAGATTAGGTTATTTAGAATGTTCAATTAATATCAGGAACTAGGACAGGATATCTAGGAACATATGCTGACCAATTACCGTAATCAGTTATTTTCCCCCAAAAATTCCTGTATTGAGCGTTTCCATAATGGTACCACAAGTACCAATCAACATACCAATAAACCCATTCACCAGGTTGGAGAGTAACTTCGCCTCCAATAGTGTCCGTAACTGTGTACCCTTCCGAATAACCTATTTCAGCTTCTACTACGTGACTAAATCCTGCAGATGTTGAGATTGTAACGCTTTTTGACACCGAACGGCTAAACGATGCTGTGATTGGAACATCATTTGGATTATCCTGAGTTTGACAGTTACAAAAACGTAAGAATTCTAAAATAGGCATGAATAATTGCAAAAAAGCGTTTTTTGCTTTCTCTGTTTTTCAAAAGTGTCACTACATGCCTTTCTTTTCCTTTGTTTATCAGTGTTTTAGACTTGCGTTTTCGCTTTGCTCCTTTCTAATCCTTTAATTTCCTTATTTTCGTTCTGTAGTTTTAGTTTCTCTATGAATTCCTCATATGGGGTTACTACTTTTGGAATTGGTATATTAAGTATCTTCAATATCTTCTGAGCCAAAAGATTCATGTTAGTCCTAATGGCAAAATGCTGTTCGTTGGGTTTAATATCTATGTATTCCATGTTTTTAATCGCTTCTCTTATCTTTTCGTGTGAGTATTCTATATTGTTCCTTTCTAGTTCTAATTCTAGCGTTCTTTGCATTATGTAAGATACGAAACTCATCACAATGTGTCCCTTTATCCTTTTCTGTGTCCAATGAAATATCGGTCTTGTCTCAAGATAATTCTTTAGTGTTCTGAAGCTTTCTTCCACTTTCCACAAGGTATGGTATTGCTCTAATATCTGTTTTGGATTCAACTGTGTGTTGGTTATTATTCCATAGTATCCGTCATATTTTTCGTCTTTTCTATCTTTTTCTGCCCTTTCCTTTGAATGTATTATGAGTAATCTTTTACCCTCGTATTCTGTTTCTCTGTATTCAATCCCTTTTGCTATTTCAGTGAATCCTCCATCGAATATATCCACCTTTTTTAACTGTTTTATCGATTTACCCACTATGAATTCGTAATCGGAATTCTCTACTATTTCCATATTGGTTCTACTCATCATCCCTCTATCAGAAACCACTATTACCTTTCCCAACTGATATCTCTTTTTCATCACCTCTATCGTATCTTTGAACGTATGCCCTTCGAACGTGTTACCTGGATATATATCAAAACTAACCGGCATCCTATCCCTATCTATCGACATCCCTAAAACTACCTGTGATTCGTTGAACTTCTTATCTTTCGAATACCCCATCTGTAGTAACTCGTTCGTTTGTTGTGTCTCAAAGGCTAATGTCGTTACATCGTAAAACACTAAATCTACTACAGAATTGAATAAACTCATCCTTTGACGGTACAGATGTTTCTCTAACTCTTCCTTCTTTTGCGCTAACACATCTAGCGTCCTGTACATCCATTGTAAAGCTATCCCTTCTTCGTCTGTTTCTGCCTCATCTATTCTTTTGAAGCCGTAGTAATCTAGTTCTTTGAATATTCCCAACTTACTTTTCGGTTCTATTATTCTGTTCATAACCATTATTTTCAGCAAATCTTCTACATCGAACCTTATCTTTTTATCCATCTTTTCAAAGAACTTATCCATCTCATACCTTTCAAACAATTTATCCACTATTACCTTTATTCCGTAATTCTTCTTATCAGGTGCTTCCTCAACACTATTCAAATTCACATAACCTTTTATATCATATATCTGTACGAATTTATCGACAATATTTTCCACTTCTTTTCTACTGATAGTATCGATTCTACCCAAATTAGCGATAATCTTTTGTTTGTTCTTACCGTTTTCACGGTAACTTTCTACTATTCTTAAGTATTCTTTCCCTTGATTGTTTTTTACGGTTCTAACATACATCCAAATCATCTCCCAACTTCATAATGTCTTTAATATTATACCACAGAAATATTATGAAGTCAAGAGAATAATATATTTAAAAACTAAAAAAGTGTCACTACATCAAAAAAATTTTTTTCAAAAAAATAGGTGTTTTATCCCCTCAAACCCGCTTTCTTCCGTTCGGTTTACTGAAAAATCATCTCTCAACTGTCAAACTCAGGGGTTCAAATATGTATCGATAAAGTATTACAGAGGGAACCTTTGCTGTTTCTTTTTATGTTTTTGAAGAGGAAGAAAGAGAAGAATTCAACAAAGAATAGTTCTTTGAATATTGAAACTTTGTTTGGATTAGACATAATCTTTTTATTGACAGGAATACAATCCACCCATTATCTTATTTCAATGGTTATTAATTATCATTTAATATGATATCTAAACAATTATTTTGTTAGATATACTGATATTATCCATCGTCACGTTTGTTTTTTCCTTTTTTCTTATACGGCGTTTTATGAGTTATAGCGTTATACCTTAGCTTCTTCTTATAATTATTAAGTTTGTCTTTTAATCTTTCAAAAAAATTATTTTCCTCTTTGCTTTTTCTTTGTTCAAGTTTTTTCTTTTTCATAATTATCCTACCTCTTTGCATATGAATTCTTACTGACTTTACAAACTCTGAAACCTTGTATATAGCTCCCCTTTGCCCAGCAACCTACCCATAAGGAAAGATAAAATAGCTTTGCCATATTCTTAAATCTCTTTAATCTGGAATCGTTAACACTACAGTCTCTTTTGTTATCTTTTTCCCAGCTACTACTGTGAAGAAAAATAAAAATACCCCTGCTCCTAACAATATCCATAACAGTATGTCATTGAACTCTTCTGTCACAGGAAAAGTTGAAGTCAAATAACTGCCACCAAAAATAACTGTGAATCCTATTATAAAAAACAAGAGGTTCTATTACCAAAATAGTAGGTATTTAAACTTTCATACAACCAACTGACTTTCTATTATTTCTTTGTAAATGGGAGCATTTTTTAATAACTCTTCATGTACTCCTTCTCCTTTTATCTCTCCATCTTTCAACAGTATCACTTTGTTAGCCTTTCTTATCGTTGACAATCTGTGGGATATTATTATCAAAGTCATCTTGTACTCTTTCAATTCATCGAATATTTCTTCTTCTGTCTGTGAATCTACCCCTGACGTTGCTTCATCCAGTATCAATACCTTTGGTTCCCTTATCAATGCTCTTGCTATCGCTACTCTCTGCCTTTGCCCATCTGATAGCTTACTTCCCCTTTCTCCTACTACAGTATCGTATCCTTCATCTAAAAGCCCTATGAATTTATCTACCTTCGCTTTCTTTACCGCCTTCATGAATTCTTCTTCAGTGATTTCATCATCCAACATTATGTTTTCTTTGACCGTCATGTTGAATAAGGGTTCGTTACCTCTGACTAACTTTATCTTTTCTCTGATTTCTTGTAATTTGTAATCTGTTATGTTTTTATTCCCTAATAGTATTTTACCGTTTGTGGGATCATATAATCTCACAAGAAGACTCACCATAGTACTTTTGCCAGATCCACTTGTTCCTACCAACGCTACCTTTTCGTTTTTGCCAAAGAAGAGATTTATGTTTTTCAAAACTATCTCGTCTCTGTATTTGAATGAAACGTTTTTGTATTCGATGTTGTAATCCTTAGGGAAAAGATATATACCATCACCTTCCTCTTCTGGCATATCGAGGATTTCAAAGAATCTTTCAGCTAGAGGTTCAACCCGTTGTAGTTGAACCAAATTTTCATTTATGATCCCTATGGGTTCGTATATCCATGGCACAAAAGAATAAAAAGCTATTAAAGTTCCCAAAGACATGTTCCCTCTTATCACAAGTAATCCTCCCAATCCTAATATAATCACAGGAATTACATAACTGATAAAAAAGGCTATATTTAAAATAGTTATTTGAAATATCCCTGCTTTAGTCGCCTGCATAGACCAATTTTCCGCATCCTTGGAAAATGAATTTGAAAAGTATTTTGTTTTCCCAAATACTTTAATAATTAATTGACCATCTAACTTTTCTTTTATAGAAGAAGTTAATTTTCCAAAAGATTTTCTTTCTATTTTTGAATAATTCTGCAACTTTGTTTGCGAACTTCTGATAATAAGCCAATAGAAAGGTAAAGAAGCAAGTACTATCAAAAATAATTGCCAATTCAGATAAGTCAGTATAGCAGAAATAACTACTAAATTCAAAAAGTTTAAACACATGGTTGGTAATACAAGAGCCATTGTATAAGAAGTTTCATCAATATCAGACAATAACCTACTCATTATATCCCCAGAATCCATCTTAGAATAATCAACAAATTTTGAGTTTTGAATTTTATTATAAAGGTTTATCTGCTCGTTTTTAATAGTGAAAAAATTTACTTTTCGATGATAAGTATTGAAAAAATAATTGAAAACTCTTTCTAAAGCTACTACACCGATTAAAAAGATAAGGAAAAAAGGCAGTATGTTAATTCTTTGAAAAGATATTATATCGTCGATTAAATACTGAATGAAAAAAGGTCTCAAAGCTGCTAATACCAAAGTAGCAATACCCAAGAGAAACATGAAAATCATGTACTTTTTATAATTTTTTATACCATATCTTATCAACCTTCTTGTGCACAAACCCATACCTTTACCTCCCCCTATAAATTAAATACTGTCTTTAGAAATTCTAAAACATGCATTGTAACTAACTTTTAATACCTTCAATGTTATACTTTTACCTCCTCACTATATAATCTATTTGATACCATAATTTTATTATCTCGTAAGGAGGTCATTCAATTGTCATTATTCGGTAACTCTTCTCAACTGTACTTCGATTTCGTCTACTCTGGCTAAAAGAAACGCCCCGAACGGGGTCACGGAGAAAAAACATTCTGAATTTTCTTTTCTCCTCGATTTAATTGATATGATCGATTGGTCCGTTGTCCCAGATTTCAATAATAAGATAGGCAGAACAGGGTACTCCCGTCGGGTTTTACTTAAAGCTATCTTCGTTCAGAAAGTTGAGGGATTTACAGTAAGGGAGTTGATTCACTTCCTTAAGAGTAACCCTTCCTTCGCTAAATGCATCGGTTTCGATCCTATTATCAATTACGTTCCTTCTGAAGCTACTTTCTCTTCATTTAAGAAGGAGTTTGATCCTTCTTATTTGGATAAGGTTATCGTTTTTACCGTCATTAAAGGCATCAAAGAGGGGATCAACGTCCCTATCTTCACCGTGGTTTCCCCAGCTTCTGCCTATGACAAGAATTATGCTTTCGTCCTTTTGGAAAAGGTTGTTAAGTGCTTGGATCTTAGTGGGTTTAACTTCTTAGCTGATGCCGCATATGATTCAAGCGATCTTTACGATTACGTCCATTTGAAAACTGGTTCTATTGCTTTCATTCTCCTTCACAGTTCTTCTAAAAAAGGGTTAGTAGGTGAATGCGGTAAAAAACTTGTTAAACATTCCCATTACCTTGAGAGTAAAAGAAACATATATAGAACCAAATTCGTTTGTGATGATCCTTCTAATTGTCCTTTGGGTAAACCTAACTGTTATAGTTACAGAAACTATTCAAAGTATGATTTCCGTCGTTTCCTTAACAGAGATTCTTCTTTCTTCAAAGAGATTTACAAGAAACGTACTCTCATTGAATCTATCTTTTCTAGGTTAGAAAGCAACAACGGTACTACTTCTTTGAAATATACAAACGCTGTGCAACTCGAATGCAACCTTTCTAACCTTTTCCTTATCGCTTCTGCTCTTTTAGCTCACAAGATGGGTAGAGACGATTTACTGTCTTCTCCCAAAACACTTATGTATGAAACAGCTTCTTAGCTTGTTTCTTTAGAAGACTTTAGACCTTTTCAATACTTCCCAAACGAACGGTTATTCCTTGGTGGGCGTGAGCCTGTTTTCAACCGTGCTTCTTTCATGCGTATTTTTTCTAAAAAATTCTTCAATTCTAACTACTTTTCATTTTTTTGAAGAATTATTTCGATTTTCAAAGAGCATTTTTGATAGTTATCCGATATTTTAGTTCTTTTTCTACTTGCCTTAACTTATCTCACCTTTCGGTAATCGTTGTTTTTGCCTATTTCTGAAGTGGGTATAAATGAAATTTTTAAGAATTTGATTCAACAAAGTCTTTTTCAGCTTTTATTAAAATAGAATTTTTAACAACTTCCTTAAACAAAGGGCAGCTTTCATGAGGTATATGCATACTGTTTCCCAAGAGATAAGGGGCAATAGGACAACCGCGACAAAAAAATTGTAAAAAGCAGGTCTGACATTCGTTATCTTCACTTTTATCAAATATTTTACTATATTTTTGTTTGGAAGTAATCAGATTTTGTCTCAATTTTTCTTTGGTATCATATACATTTCCAACCAAAAAGTTTTTGTTACTAGCCAATAATTGGCAAGGGAAAACATCTCCTTCTGAATCAACTACAAATTCTGTGATGCCACTGCCACAATAAAGGCAAGTTGGTGGTGCATTTAATACCTGGTTCGCGAGACGTTCTACTGAATCAATCTCTTTTTTGTTCCCGTTTTGATAGCGGTTTATTACAGTTTGATATTCATTAGCTATAAAAAAATCTCTATTAGTAAGAGCTAATGTTGGATCATTTGATATAACAGGAACAATTATTACGTTTTCAAGTTTGAATTTCTCATAAAAGAAAGACCGTAGATCAAAAGGTTTTATTCCATTTTTAACATGATAATTAGTATAAGTTACTTCTACTAATTGTAATAATCCATTTTCCTGAAGGTAATCCATGTTTTCTTTAACTATTTCATAAGAGGGGAATCTGCCTTTAAAAGGTCTCAAATAATTTTGAATTTTTTCTGGGCCGTCAAAGCTAACTACTATTTCAAACTCAAAATCAGGGAATTGTTGTATTATCATTTTTAATTTTTCTATTAACTTTTTTGAGACTCCAAGACCAGTTACAATATTCAGTATAGGCCTTTTTTCTAAACTTCCTACCTCATAAAGATGATTGACATAGGGGACTATTTTTTCAATACAATTTATATTTAATAAAGGTTCTCCACCAAAAAATTGAATTTTTTCAATATAATTGAAAAGTTTAGAAAAAACTTCCAATGCTCTTTTTACCGTATCAAAGTTCATAGAAGATGGATTAGCATACGTACCCCCACCAGCATAACAATACTTGCAGTTTTGCCCACATTTCTGAGAAATAAGTAAAGTTAATCTTTCAACATTTTCAGAAATACCAATACTCTCATATCTTAAAAAGTATTCTAATTCATTCCAAATTTTCGATAACATCTGTGTATTTTTCTCCAACCAAGAAAACACATGGGAAGGATCTGTATTATTAAGAAGACAAGAAAAAAATTGTTTATATTGTTGTTCTAAATAGTAAGCTTTTAATGAAGGCCTATGATATAAAACCGCTGTTTTATTATTTTTTGCAGTGAGAAGGAAAAGGTCTTTTTTTAATTTATGAAAGTTTGTCACCACTAGCTCTAATTCACTATTTTCCAATTTTCTCACTCCTTTACATATAATAAGAACAAAAATAATCGATACTATTTTCATTAATTTTTAGAATCTTTCTAATTTCAATGGGAGAATTGCTACGGCGAATACCGGTTCTTTCCACTGATTGTTGAATTATCCATTACGCTTAAGAAAAAGTACTTTCTGTCTCAACATCTCAAATTTGTTTCTTCCATACATTATCCTTTTAATAACTTTAAGTTTATTCACAGATCCTTCTGCTAGTCAATGGTTGTATTCATATATAATCGCATTTCTAACTGCTTGCATATCTCTTTTTAACCCGCTCACAAATTTATCTATCTTTCTGATTTTTAAGTTACTTGCTTTTTCTATCCATTCTTCAATTTTTTCAACGTTCTTTGATTTCAACATTTGTTTGAATTCATTTACTAAGCTTATTATACTTTCAATAACCTGGTATCTTTGAATGATCTTTTCATACAACTCTTTTGAAATAGTTTCTACTTCTTCAATGGGTTTGTACAGTAATTTGATTAAATCTTTTCTTTTTATCCTTATTTCTTTTGACTCTTCAATTTTTAAATTTCTTTTTGCTAAATATATTCCAATGTTTGAATAACTACCTGTATAACCTTCACCCCTTATTATTTCAAATATCTCTTTGTTTGATTTTCCGTTTCTTTTCAATACTTGTATTTGCCTTTTATATGAGTCCAGCATACTTGGGAGTCTTTTCCCTTTGTTCATGTTTGTGGGAGAGAAATTATTATCTAAATATTTATCCACAGTACTTCTATGTATATTCAGTAATTTTGATATTTTCCTTTTTGAGTAGCCTTTGTTGTATAATTCCCTAACTTCTTTGGCTAACTTAAGTTTTGCCTTTTCTTTTTCAGAAGGAACCAGCTCTTTGTTTTCAAAAACCATCTGTTCAAAGTCCTGATCTTTTGTTTCTCCAATTCCAACCTTTTCGTTCTTTTGAATTTTGGTTCCACAAAGTCAAGAGGTTCAGCAAGCGTCTTTTTCTTACACTCTTTGTTTTCACAGAACATCTTTCTTCTTATTACAACTATCGTTGTTTTTTTACCTTGTATCGGTAAATCTTGAAAGCTTCTTTCATATCTTGAATGTACTTTTTTGGATGGTTTCCCACAATACGGACAGATTACTTCTTTTTTTGCTGATTTCTCCCAAATCGTTATTCTATCTCCTGATACCTCATGTTTAACGTATTCTAAGTTCTCATCCAACAACTTAACTATTTCTTCCATTCCCTTCATCCTCTTTTAAGTGATTTTCATCAATTATATTACCAGAGGCTAATCAAGCCAATCGTTGATGGAAAGAACCACTTTTCGTTTAGTAAGTGCAGGAGATGATAGTTAAGTCTTTTTTTATGGGCCAAACCCATCTTTTTATCATTTTTAGAATAAAAAAGATGGGCCTGGACCTCATGTTTTTATCTTAGGTTCTAAGAGCAGCACACGCTCCACAACCTATACCGCCACATCCGCCTGCTGGATTCATTTTAGCCTTTGAGTTAAGTTCAAACATCGCATTTCCCTCCTTTCATTTTTATTTTTCACCTTTTTCCCTGCAGGTTTGCTACTTGCCGGCAAATAATTCCTCTCCTCACAATCTTTTCCTTCAAAAACTTATATAGATAATTCCTTAAATCTTTTAAGCTTTTCCAAGCGTTGTTTTTTGCATAAAGTAAAGGCCTCGATCAAGCATTTACTCTACTTCTTCCACAACACTTACAACCATCTCGGGTTTTACTCCGTTTGTCCGAACTGTATCTTTATCATCTCCTCCAAAAACAAAAATACCACTCAATAGCAGACCAGTGATTAACAAAACAACACCAAATTTCTTCATCCTCTTTCACCCCCTTGAATTATTCTTTTAATTTAAAACTAATATCTCAAATAATCCAACCCTTCACTTTAATCATACACTTTCCCATATGGTTTTCAAGTGGTTTTTTAATTGTCTTCAAATATGTATTTATAAAGTATTACAGAGATCGGTCAAAAAAACTTATGTTAAAATTATTTACGATGTTTTTTATCGGATATGATGCCTTTGTCTTTCTTTTGGTTATTATAAGAGGGTTATGATATAATAAACTCTAGAATAAAATATAAAAGCTTCAAGAGTTATTAACATTCCAAAGAAAGGGTTTTTGAAGTAAATTTTATTTTATATTTTTGTTGCTATTGGGTAAAGGAAAAAGAGGTATATAAATGAACATTAAACTATTGGTTGAAATTGTGAATAAAGGACAGTTCATAAGACCGATTTTGAATTATGTTATTCATTACTTAGAAAGTGATAAACCAGATAAAAATAAAAGAATTGTAAATTACA